>JALSGR010000001.1 GCA_026982635.1 Methylothermaceae bacterium
GCTGGGTCGTACCGTGGCCTGGCTATCACTGGGGATGGTGCTGGTGACCTTCGTGGTGGTGGTGTTGCGTTACGGCTTCGATCAGGGTTGGATCGCCCTGCAGGAGAGCGTCGTTTACATGCATGCGACGCTGTTCATGCTCGGGGCCGCCTATACCCTGAAACACGACGCCCACGTGCGGGTGGACATTTTCTATCAACGTCTGGGGGCGAAGGGACGGGCCTGGGTGGACCTGCTCGGCGCCTGTCTGCTGCTGATTCCGTTCTGCGCCTTCGTGCTCTGGGCTTCCTGGGACTACGTGGCCGCTTCCTGGCAAGTACGGGAAAGTTCCCGGGAGGCCGGCGGTCTGCCGGCGGTGTTTCTGCTCAAGAGCCTGATTCCCGTGTTCGCGGTGGTTCTCGCTCTGCAAGGCGTGGCGCTGGCGTTGCGCGCCCTGGGCGTCTTGATGGATCGGCCGGTGGGGGAATAGGTGGCGCTGACCGAACATCATTTGGCCGTCGGTCTGTTCGGTGCCGTGTTTCTGGTGCTGTTGAGCGGCTTTCCGGTGGCGTTCGCCCTCGGCGGGACCGCTCTGGCCTTCGCTGCCGTGGGGAGCGCGCTGGACCTTTTCGACGCCGCCTTTCTCGAGGCGTTGCCCAACCGCCTCTACGGCATCATGACCAACGAAACCCTCATGGCGGTTCCGCTGTTCGTCTTCATGGGGGTGGTATTGGAACGGGCTCGGATCGCCGAGGATCTCCTCGACACCATGGCCGAATCGTTCGGCCGCCTGCGGGGCGGTCTGGGAGTGGCCGTCACCCTGGTGGGGATGCTGATGGCGGCCAGTACCGGTATCGTCGGCGCCACGGTGGTCACCATGGGGCTGCTCTCCCTGCCCACGATGTTGAAGCGGGGGTACAATCCGGCCCTCGCCGCCGGCACCATCTGCGCTTCCGGGACCCTGGGCCAGATCATACCCCCCTCCATCGTCCTGGTCTTGCTGGGGGATGTCATTTCCGCCGCCTATCAGCAGGCCCAGATGGAAATGGGAATCTTCGCCCCCAAGACGGTATCGGTGGGGGATTTGTTCGCCGGTGCCTTGCTGCCGGGGCTGGTGCTGGTGGGAGCGTACCTGCTCTTCATCGTGACCGTCGCCTGGTTGAAACCGGAATGGATGCCGCCCCAGTCCGACGATCTGCCTACCGATCGGCGGTTGAGCCGGATCGGGCGGGGATTGCTGCCCCCCTTGTCGCTGATCGTCCTGGTGCTCGGTTCCATTCTCGGCGGTCTGGCCACGCCGACCGAGGCGGCGGCCGTCGGTGCCGTGGGGGCGTTGGTCCTGGCGCTGATTCGGCGCCAGCTGGATCTGGCCTGTTTGCGTGACGTCATGCAGAGCACCGCCCGGGTCAGCAGCATGGTTTTCATGATCCTCATCGGCGCCGCTCTGTTCTCCCTGGTGTTCCGGGGGTTCTACGGCGATGAGATGGTGGTCGAATGGCTCGGCGATCTCCCCGGCGGACCCTTGGGCGCCATGACCATCGTCATGGCGCTCATGTTCGCCCTGGGATTCGTGCTCGACTTCATCGAAATCACTTTCGTGGTGGTACCCATCGTGGGGCCGGTGCTGTTGACCCTGGGGCTGGATCCTGTCTGGCTGGGAGTGATGATCGCCCTGAATCTGCAGACCTCTTTTTTGACGCCGCCGTTCGGTTTTTCCTTGTTCTATTTGCGTGGCGTGGCACCTTCCCAGGTGCGGACGGGTCATATCTATCTGGGGGTGACGCCCTTTATCGTCATCCAGTTGCTGATGTTAGCGCTGCTGGCCTCGTGGCCCGATTTGGCCACCTGGCTGCCGCGGCAAATCTATGGAGACTGAAGTGAAAGCCATCGTCGTCTTGCCGTTGCTGGTGGTGACCCTTCTGACCGCCTGTGGTCAGAAAGGGCCGCTCTATCTACCCCCTCCCGAACCGGAACGGAAGGAGTCCCGTTGATGGACCATTTTCAGTATCGTGAGGGCGAGCTCTATGCCGAGGCGGTCCCGGTCGGGGAGATCGCGGCCCGTTTCGGCACGCCGGCCTACGTCTATTCGCGTGCCACCCTCGAACGTCACTGGCACGCTTTCGACCGGGCCTTCGGTTCCTGGCCTCATTTGATCTGTTACGCGGTGAAGGCCAATTCCAATCTGGCCGTGCTCAATCTGCTGGCCCGATTGGGCTCCGGTTTCGACATCGTTTCCGTGGGGGAGCTGGAGCGGGTGCTGCAGGCGGGGGGAGATCCGGCCAAAATCGTCTTCTCCGGCGTCGGCAAGCGGGAGGACGAGTTGCGGCGGGCGCTGGAGGTGGGTATCCGGTGCTTCAACGTCGAGGTGCCCGGCGAGCTGGACCGCCTCAACCGTCTGGCCGGGGAGATGGGCGTGCGGGCGCCGGTTTCCCTGCGGGTGAATCCGGACGTCGATGCCGGGACTCATCCCTACATCGCCACCGGCCTGAAAGAAAACAAGTTCGGCATCGATGTCTCCCAGGCTTGCGACGAGTATTGCCGGGCCGCGGAGATGCCTCATCTGCGCATCGTCGGTATCGACTGCCATATCGGTTCCCAGTTGACGGCGCTGTCTCCTTTCCTGGACGCCCTGGACCGGCTCCTGGCGCTGGTGGACCGGCTGGAAGCGCGGGGGATCGTCCTGGAGCATCTCGATCTGGGGGGTGGCCTGGGAATTCGCTACGGCGACGAAACCCCGCCTGAGCCGGCGGAGTACGTGGCCGCCCTGCTGGCGAGGCTCGGGGGGCGGCGCTGGCAGGTCCTGCTGGAGCCGGGGCGGGCCATCGCCGGCAACGCGGGCATTCTGGTCACCCGGGTGGAGTATCTGAAGCGCACCCCGGCCAAATGGTTCGCCATCGTCGATGGTGCCATGAACGACCTGGTGCGCCCGGCGCTTTACCAGGCCTGGCAGGAGATCGTTCCCGTCCGGCCCCGTCGGAATGCGCCGGTACGGAAGTTCGACATCGTCGGTCCGGTGTGCGAGACCGGCGATTTTCTCGGTCGCGATCGTGCCCTCGCCCTGGTGGAAGGGGATTTGCTGGCGGTTCGTTCGGCAGGGGCCTATGGTTTCACCATGAGTTCCAATTACAATTCCAGACCCAGGCCGCCGGAGATTCTGGTGGACGGGGATCGGGTGCATCTGGTCCGCCGGCGCGAATCGCTGGAAGATCTGTGGCGTGGCGAACAGGTGGTGCCGTGAAGATCCGATTTGCCAAAATGCACGGCCTGGGCAACGATTTCGTGGTGATCGACGGAATCAATCAGTCCGTGACTCTGGACGGGGAAATCGTCCGCCGCCTCGCGGATCGCCATTTCGGCGTCGGTTGCGATCAGGTGCTGCTGGTCGAGCCGCCGGGCCGGCCGGATGTGGATTTTCAGTACCGTATCTTCAACGCCGACGGCTCGGAAGTGGCCCAGTGCGGCAACGGCGCTCGCTGCTTCGCCCGCTTCGTCCGCGAGCGGGGGTTGATCGATCGCGACCGCATCCGGGTGGCCACCCGCGCGGGCACGTTGGTGCTGACGTTCGTCGGTGACCAGGTCCGGGTCGACATGGGGGTGCCCCGCTTCGATCCTGCCTCGATTCCTCTGGCGGTGCACGAGGAAATGCCGGAATACCAGGTGACGGTCGCCGGACGGAGCTGGCTCTTCGGCGCCGTTTCTCTCGGCAATCCCCACGCGGTGATCCAGGTGGAGGACGTCGATACGGCCCCGGTGACCGAGGTGGGTGGCGCTCTGCAGACCCATTCCCTGTTTCCCGCCCAGGTGAACGTCGGTTTCATGGAGGTGGTCTCGCCCCATTCGATCCGCCTCCGCGTGTTCGAGCGCGGTGCGGGGGAGACCCTGGCCTGTGGGAGCGGCGCCTGTGCCGCCGCCGTGGTGGGGATGGATCAGGGCCGCCTGCGCTCCCCGGTCACCGTCGCACTACCGGGGGGCATGTTGACGGTGAGTTGGGAAGGGCGCGGGAAGCCGGTCTATTTGACTGGGCCGGCGGAATTCGTCTTCGAGGGGGAGATCGAGTTATGACCCGGGAATCTTGCGAGTCCGTGGCGCGGTCGGGTTTGACGGAGGCCCAGGTGGCGGCGTGGTTGGTGGAGCATCCGGAGATTTTCGTCCGCAACCCTTGGCTGTTGGAGCATTTGACCGTGCCTCACCAGTGCGGCGATGCGGTTTCCCTGATCGAGCGCCAGGTGGCCCTGTTGCGGCGAACCAATCGGGATCTGTGTCGCCAGATCGAGAATCTGGTTCATGTCGCCCGGGCGAACGACGCCCTTCTGGCCAACATGCATCGTTTGACTCTGGCGCTGCTGGAAGCCCGGTGTCTCGACGAGGCGGTGAGTCTGGTGGAAGAAGCGTTGAGGGAGCGTTTTCGCATCGAGGGGGTGACGTTGCGATTCTTTCCGGATTGCGGTTTTCCCGCCGGTGCGGGCCTTAGTCTGCCGGAAGATGTCGTCGAATCCTTCCGGCATCTGTTCGCCGTCGGCGAGGCTTATGTCGGCACCCCGCAAAAACGCTATCGAACCATCCTCTTTCCCAAGGAAATCCTGATACGTTCCTGGGCCCTCGTCCCCATCGGCCATCGACGTCTCATCGGGGTTTTGGCGCTGGGAAGCAACGACGAGGCCCGTTTCTGGCCCGGATTGGGGAAGGTGTTTTTGCATCGTCTGGGAGAGGTCGTTGGCGCGCGCATGGAATCCCTGTTGGAGACGGACGGTTCGTGGCGATAGCGGTGGGGGCCGTCTTGGAAGCGGATGTGCAGCAGTTTTTGACCGTTCTGGAAAGCGAGCGTCGGGTGTCGAGGCATACCCTGACCGCTTACCGGCGGGATTTGACCCGGGTTGTGCGTTTCTGCCAAGGTATCGGAGTGACCCGCTGGGCGGAACTGACCGACACGGTCATTCGTCAATACGTCAGTGAGCGGCGGCAACAGGGGATCTCTGCTCGTAGCTTGCAGCGGGAGCTGTCGGCGCTGCGGGGATTGTTGGATTTTCTGATAAAGCGCCGCCGGATTCACGACAATCCGGCCCGCCGGGTCAAGTCCCCCAAGCCTTCCCGTCGTCTGCCCGGCGTTTTGAACCTCGAGGAGGTGACGGCACTCTTGAACAGGCGGCCGGAATCGGCGCTCGAACAGCGGGATCACGCCATGTGGGAACTGTTCTATTCCTCCGGCTTGCGTCTTAGGGAGCTGGTCGCCCTCGATTGCGCCGATCTCGATTTGCGGGAAGGACTGGTTCAGGTGCGCTCCGGCAAGGGCGGCAGAAGTCGTCTGGTGCCGGTGGGACGCTACGCCAGGAAGGCCATCGCCGCCTGGTTGCAGGTCCGGGATCGATGGGCCAAGCTGGAGGAACCGGCCTTGTTCGTCAATCGTTACGGTTCCCGCCTCAGTCCCCGAGGCGTGCAGCAACGCCTCGATCGATGGGCGGGGCGCTTGGGGCTGGAAAAAAAGCTCCATCCCCATCTGCTGCGCCATTCCTTCGCCAGTCATTTGCTGGAGGCCAGCGGCAATCTGAGGGCGGTCCAGGAATGGCTGGGACATGCCGACATCGCCACCACCCAGATCTATACTCATCTGGATTTCCAACACTTGGCCGACGTGTACGATCGGGCCCATCCGCGGGCAAAACGGCGCAAATGATGGGGCAAATTTGCTAAGCTATTGACATTCGAAATTCGAGAGGATTCTGTGATGGTTTCGCCGCACGCATCGACTGAAACAGAAGCACCTCTGGGTGAAGAGGCGTTCGAAGAGGCCGAAGCCGAGGAACTTCGCCGCAAACGGCGGCTGTGGACCCTGACCGGTGTCTTCGGGGCCGTGGTGTTGGCGCTGAGCGCGTTGGGATGGTATTGGACCTTACAGTGCTACAGCCCGGATACCTATGACGTGACCCAGGTGGCGTTGCAGGAGACCGGCTTGACCGATCCCAAGGAGCTGCCGGTGGGGGCCAGAACCACCGCCGTGTTGATCCATAACATGGACTACCTTCTGACCAAGCCCGGCGGTTATCTGACCAACGACGTCACTCCGCCGAGCATCTTCCTCGACAACATGCCCAATTGGGAGTTCGGGGTCATCGTGGCCTCGCGGGATCTGGCCACGGCGTTGCGGAACCACCTCGCCAGGGCCCAGTCCCAATCCACCGAGGACAAGGACCTCGGTATGGGGGAGCCTTACTATTACTTCGAAACCGACTCGTGGATTCTGCCGACCACTGAAAGTCAGTATCAGAAGGGGATAGCGGCCTTTCGCCGTTATCTGGCCCGGCTGAAGGAAGGGCGGGCGCCGTTCTATCCCCGGGCCGACAATCTCACTCAGTATGTCATGATCCTGGAAAAGCGCTTGGGCAGTTACACTCAGCGGCTGAGTGCCAGCAGCGCGGTGCACCAGGAAACGGCCTTGATCATCCGCGGCAAACCTTCCGAGGTTTTCAAACCGATGGAACGGACGCCCTGGTTGGAAGTGGACGACCACTTCTTCGAGGCCCGGGGCTACGCCTGGGCTTTGCTGCACGTCATGCGGGCGATCGAGGAAGATTTTCACAATATCTTGAAAATGAAGGCGGCGGAAACGCCGATGCATCAGATCATCCGCGAACTGGAAGCGACCCAGGCCCCCATTCTCAGTCCGGTGGTGCTCAACGGCAGCGGTTTCGGCGTATTCGCCAACTATTCGCTCACTCTGGCGACCTACATCGCCCACGCCAACGCCGCCCTCATCGACTTGCGCGATCTGTTGAGCATCTGACATGCATACGCCCGCTATCGACCCCGAAATTCAACGGCATCTGAAGGAGCGCAGCACTTGGCAGCGTATCTTTTTCATGCTGGTGTTCATGTTCATCCTCGGGTTCGTCCGGGTCATTCTGTGGGCCGTGGTCCTGTTTCAGGTGGCCAGCAAACTCCTGACCGGCGAGGACAATCCCCATGCTCGCCGGTTGGGGGCGACGTTGGCCGTGTATCTGTATCAGATTTTGCTGTTCCTGACGTTCAACACGGAGCGAATGCCGTTTCCCTTCGCGGATCTCGACGAAGTGGGCAGGTTTTCCTCCCAGCGTCCTCAGTAGTTATTAAGTATTTGATTCTTGAAGGGCGGCTGCGGGCCGCCCTTTTCGTTTTCGCCCAATCTTGACAAAGGGGGTTGTGGTGCTAGACTGGCGGATACCGAAAGGAAGGAGGTCTCCTGCGGGCCTGGTGGTCTGTGGGAGGGATAGGGAAGGAGCGAGACCAACGACAATGAGTGAACTTGAA
>JALSGR010000002.1 GCA_026982635.1 Methylothermaceae bacterium
GGCCCAGCAGCCCTGGTTCTACCAGGGATTGGGGGTGTCGCGTCCGTCCAACGCCACCGCCCTGCTGCTGTTCATGCTGATCCTGCCGGTGTTCAGCACCTTTCTGCAGCCGCTGCTGGCCGCGATGCAGCGCAAGTACGAATTCGAGGCCGACGCCTTCGCCGCCGGCCTGACCCGTCCGGAGGCGCTGATCCGGTCGCTGGTCAAACTCTACCGGGACAATGCCGCCACCCTGACCCCCGACCCCCTGTACGCGGCGTTCCATTACAGCCATCCCCCGGCGGCGATCCGCATCCAGCATTTGCAACGGCTGAAGGAAACCGCCGCCACGTGAACACGACCACCCTCACCGGCCTGGTGGTCGCCACCTACGGCAAAAGCTGGGCCGTCGAAGACGACAGCGGCAATATTTTCCACTGCCACGCTCTACGCCGTTGCCCTCAACCCTGCGTGGGCGACCGGGTCCACTGGCAACCGGCCGATGCCGGCCATGGCCGCATCGTCGAAATCCTACCCCGCACGACCCTGCTGACCCGACCCGGACGGGCCGGCCACCCCAGGCCGGTGGCGGCCAATCTGGACCAGGTCCTGATCGTCATCGCCCCCGAACCCCCCTACGATCTTTTGTTGGTAGACCAATATCTGGTGGTGTGCGAAAACCACGACCTGCTTCCGCTCCTCGTGGTCAACAAGATCGACCTGCTCGACCCTGACGGACGCTACCGCCTGGAAACGGATCTGTCCCCCTACCGGCCGCTCTACCCTATCCTTCAGGTCAGCGCCAAAACCGGCGTCGGCATCACCGCCCTGAGAGACGTGCTGAAAAACCGGACATCCCTGTTCGCCGGCCAGTCGGGCGTGGGAAAATCCTCTTTACTGAAGACCCTGATCCCGGAACGCGACATCCGCATCGGCGAACTGTCGGCCACCACGCGGCGCGGACGCCATACCACCACCACCGCCATGTTGTTCCACCTCCCGGAAGGGGGGGCCATCATCGACAC
>JALSGR010000003.1 GCA_026982635.1 Methylothermaceae bacterium
AATTCGTCCGCGACATCAAGCATCACACCCTGCTCCACGATCAGCTGATGCACTTCTTCCGCGGCTTCACCCGCTCCGCCCACCCCATGGCGATCATGGTGGGTGTGGTGGGCGCGCTGTCGGCCTTCTATCACGAGGACACCGACATCTACGATCCCGAACAGCGCATGCTGGCCGCCTACCGGATCATCGCCAAGATGCCCACCATCGGCGCCTACGCCTACCGCTACACCATCGGCCGACCCTTCGTCTATCCGCGCAACGACTTCAGCTACGCCGAGAACCTGCTCTACATGACCTTCTCGGTGCCGTCGGAAGACTACGAACCCGACCCGGTGCTGGTCAAGGCCCTGGACCGCATCCTGATCCTCCACGCCGACCACGAGCAGAACGCTTCCACCTCGACGGTGCGGCTCGCCGGTTCCTCCGGCGCCAATCCCTTCGCCTGCATCGCCGCCGGCATCGCCTCCCTGTGGGGGCCGGCCCACGGGGGCGCCAACGAGGCGGTCCTGAAAATGCTGATGGAAATCGGCGACAAGAGCCGGATCCCCCAATACATCGCCCGGGCCAAGGACAAGAACGACCCCTTCCGCCTCATGGGCTTCGGCCACCGGGTCTACAAAAGCTACGACCCGCGCGCCGAGATCATGCGCCAGACCTGCTACGAAGTGCTGGAAGCGCTGGGGCACCGGGACGACCCCCTCCTGGAACTGGCCATGGAGCTGGAACGCATCGCCCTCCAGGACGACTATTTCGTCGAACGCAAGCTCTATCCCAACGTCGATTTCTACACCGGCATCGTCCTTCGCGCCATGGGTTTCCCCACACGGATGTTCACGGTCCTGTTCGCCATCGGCCGCACGGTGGGCTGGGTCGCCCACTGGAAGGAAATGATCTCCGATCCGGAAACCAAGATCGGCCGGCCGCGCCAGTTGTACGTCGGGGCAGAGAAGCGGGAATACGTGCCGCTGGAAAAGCGCCCGTCACCCGGCAGAAGGACCTGGAGCCGCTTCTGGGGCGGCGGGGAGAAATAAGACCGTGACGAGATTCTGCTGGCCCCTGCTGGGGGCGCTGCTTCTCGGGGCCTGCACCGGGCCGCAGCAGCGTCCCGCGGCCCCGGACCCTTTCCACCAGGCGGAAAGCCTGTTTCAAGCCGGCCAATACCGGCCGGCGGCCGAGCGTTTCGAACGGATCGCCGTCACCCTGCCCCCAGCACGGCGGCACGCCGTCCTTCTGCGTGCCGCCGAGAGCTGGCACCGGGCCGGTGACGAAAGCCGAGCCCGGCGCCTGCTGCAACGCATCGACCCCCGCTTCCTTTCGGAACGGGAACGCATCGCCTTCGCCTTCCTGGGGGCCAGTCTGGCGTTGGACGGTGAAGATCCCCACCGGGCGCTCCGCCATCTGGAGGCAATCGACCCCGAACGCCTGCCCTCCCCCCTGCGGCGCCGATACCACTCCCTGCGCGCCCGCAGCTTCGCCCTGGCCGGCGATCTCCCGTCCCTGATACGGGAGCGGGTGCGACTAGGACGCTGGCTGACCGCACCGGCGGAAGTGGTGGAAAACAACCGTGTCATCCTGGAAACCCTCCTGCTGCTTCCCCCGGAAAAATTGCGCCGCCTGCAAAGCGCGGCGGACCGGGATTTGCAGGGCTGGGTCCGGCTGGCCACCGTTCTGCGCCGCCATCCCGTCCAATCCCTGGAACTCGAAGACGCCCTCACCCGCTGGCGCCAGGCGTTTCCCTACCATCCGGCCGACCGCCACCGCTTTCTGGAACACTATCTGGCCCAGCTTCATCCCCCCTATCGACCGCCAAGACAGGTAGCCGCGCTCCTGCCCGCCACCGGCCCTTACCGCCAGGCCGGCCAGGCCGTGGCCGCCGGCATCGAGGCGGCGCGCCGCCTGCCCCGGACCTGGCAGGCGCAATTGCAATACTACGACAGCCACGCCGACGATCCCGGAACCCTGTATCAGCAGGCCCGCGCCGACGGTGCCGAACTGGTGATCGGCCCCCTGCAGAAGGCCAACGTGGAACGCCTAGCGCAACTGGAACGGCTGAATCCGCCGGTTCTGGCCCTCAACACGCTCGATCGGCCACCGCGACCGAATCTGTATCAATTGGCGCTGCCGCCGGAGGAAGCGGTCGCCCAGGTAGCGGCCAGCGCCTGGTCCCACGGGCACCGGCGCGCCTTGGTGTTCGTGCCCCGCAACGCCGTGGGAGAACGTATTGAGCGTCACTTCACCGCCTATTGGGAAACCACCCTCGGGGGCCGGGTCCTGGAAACCGAAACCTACGATCCCAACGGCACCGATTTCACCCGGCCGTTGCAACACCTGCTCAACATCGACGAAAGCCGGCGCCGCTTCCAGCGACTGCGCCAGGTCGTCTGGGAAGCGCAGTTCCAACCGCGGATACGCCGTGACGCCGACTTCCTCTTTCTTGAGGCCGGTCCCCGCCAGGGCCGGCTGATCCGGCCCCAGCTATTGTTTCTCGGGGCCGACTATTTGCCTGTCTATGCCACCCGGGACATCTACGCCGGCCATCCGGATCCCGGTATGGACCGGGACTTGGAGGGGGTGCGCTTCTGCGACATTCCCTGGCTGCTCGACGGCGACGTGGGTGATCTTCCCACCGTCAGGGCCTTCGAGGCGGAAAACGGCGTCCATGGGGGGCCGTGGCTCCGCCTGGCCGCCCTGGGCATGGACGCCTGGCGGATACCTTTCACCTTGCTGGCCGACGGCCGTCCCCTTCAGGGGGCCACCGGCCTGCTCACCCTAGGGCCCGGGGGAAAGATCCGCCAACGGCTCAGTTGTGCCCAGTTTCGCGACGGAGTACCGGAAATCTATGGCCTGGCCCCGCAGGTCGAAGGCGACATCGGCCAAGGCGAGTAAAATCGGCAGAGACGCCGAAGACTACGCCCTTGCCTATCTGCAGCGCCGCGGGCTCCGGCTGCTGGCCCGCAACTGGCGCTGGCGCGGCGGTGAAATCGATCTGATCCTGAAGGAAGGCGACACCCTGGTGTTCGCCGAAGTGCGCTGCCGTAGCGACGCCCGCTTCGGCGGCGCCGTGGATTCGGTGGACCGGCGCAAACGGCACCGTCTGCTCGAAGGAGCGGCGCTGTATCTGGCCCGGCATGGGGGCGACGTTCCCGTCCGCTTCGACGTGGTGGCCATGGCGCTTGGGGCGGACGGTTTCCAGGTGGAATGGATCCGGGGAGCCTTCGACGCCGACGGTTAGGCGGTTCGTTCCAGGGCGTGATCCAGCGCCCGTCTTACCATCAGCAATCCCACCGCCAGGGGATAGATCAGATAGTGGCGCGTCATCAGCAGGGCGGCCACCGTCACGGCGGCCCACAGCTTCTCACTGAACCACCACTGCCGCGCCAGAGACGCCAACAGATGACGCTCTTCCGCACTCCACCGCTCGCTGTGGCCGATGACGAAATAGCCGGTGCATACGTCGACGACGACGAAAAACACCGGATAGCCCTTGAACAGGGGCGCTTCCAAGGAAAACAGCCGCGACCAGTAGGCCAGCCAGAGCCACAGCGTCCCCCACAACAACAGGTCGTAGACCCGCTGCGGCGACAGACGGCGCCGCCAGCCGAGGAAACAGGCCGCCAGGACCGCGATCGCCCCGAAGCCGCCCATCCAGGGGGAAGCCAGCCAGGGGGCGACCGACGGCAGCCACCAGAACACGATCACCAGACCGGCGCTGGTGATGGAAAAAAGGGGGAAGATCAAGCCGAGGTTGTGCCGGTTCACAAAGTCACTCCCCCCTCCAACTCGACGCGCATCGACAGATCCACCGCCCGCAGGTGTTTGGTCAAGGCGCCTACGGAAATCCGGTCCACGCCAGTTTCCGCCACTTGCCGAATATTATCAAGACCGATGTCACCGGATGCTTCCAGCAGGGCTCGGCCGGCCGTGATTCGTACCGCCTGACGCAGCATGGCCAAAGAAAAATTGTCCAGCAGCACGATGTCGGCGCCGGCCTCCAGGGCTTCCCGCAGTTCCGCCAGCGACTCCACCTCCACCTCGACGGGAAGTCCAGTGTCCAGCGCCCGGGCCCGGGCCACCGCCTGGGCGATGGAACCGGCGGCGGTGATGTGATTTTCCTTGATCAGGATTCCGTCATAGAGACCGAAGCGGTGATTCCGGCAACCGCCGACCCGGACCGCGTATTTCTGCAGCCGGCGCAACCCCGGAATGGTCTTGCGGGTATCCAGCACCACCGCCCCAGTGCCCGCCACCGCCTTGGCATACCGGCGGGCGACCGTGGCCGTCCCGGACAGGGTCTGCAGCAGATTGAGGGCGGTGCGTTCCCCGGTCAGCAGCGCCCGCGCCGGCCCCTCCAGGCGGCACAATTCGGAATCCGCCGTCACTTCCTCGCCTTCCTCCGCCTGCCAGCGGCAACGACAACGGGGATCCAACTGGGAAAAGACCGCCTCGAACCAATCCCGTCCGCAGAGGACCATGTCCTCCCGGGTGATCACCCGGGCACGGGCTTGGGCCGTTTCCGGAATGATCCGGGCGGTCACGTCGCCGCTGCCGACATCCTCGGCGAGAAAACGGCAAATCGCCTCCAGATCCACCGTCACCGCAAAGGCTCCAGATAATCGGCCTTCAACTGGACGTCACGGCGGCCGCGAAATTCGTTGACGTCGAGCTGATAGGCCAGACGCAGCCGGGAACAATCGAGCCAGGCCGCCGGCTCCTCCAGATTGAAGGCGATGGCGTCCAGGACCGGCCCTTCCGGCGGCTGCAGCGTCAGTTTCAAATGGCGCTCGCCGACGATGCGGGCCTGGCGGACGATGAAATCGCCGTGGAAACGCGGCTCCGGGAAGCCCTGTCCCCAGGGACCGGCCCGCCGCAGGCGTTCGGCCATATCGAGATTCATCTCTCCCGGCGTCAGCGTGCCGTCGGTGACCAGGGTGTCGTCGTCCCCGACCCCGGCGGCCGCCACCCGGGCCTCGAAGGCAGCGGCGAAACGGTCCAGATGAGCCAGCTTCAGAGTCAGCCCCGCCGCCATGGCATGACCGCCGAAACGGTCGATCAGACCCGGCTCGGCGGCGTCGACGGCGGCGAGCAGATCACGGACGTGAAGGCCGGGGATGGAACGCGCCGAGCCCTTGAGCAGGCCGTCCTCGCCCGGGGCGAAGGCGATCACCGGCTTGCCGGTGCGCTCCTTGATGCGGGAGGCGAGGATGCCGACCACTCCCTCGTGCCATCCCGGATCGTAGAGGCAGAGCGCCGCGCTTTCCGTCATCCAGTCGTGGCCGTCAAGGATCTTCAGGGCCTCGGCCTGCATTTGGGCCTCGATTTCCCGGCGCTGACGGTTGAGCGCATCGAGGCGGAGCGCCAGGGCACGGGCTTCGGCGGGATCGTCGCTGAGCAGGCAGCGGATACCGACGGTCATGTCATCGAGGCGGCCGGCGGCGTTGAGGCGGGGGCCGAGGGCGAAGGCCAGATCGGCGGCCACCAGATCGGCCCGATCGCGCCCGGAAACCGCCACCAGGGCCTGAACGCCCGGCCGCGCCCGGCCCTGGCGTATCCGCGCCAGACCCTGCTGCACCAGAATGCGGTTGACCGGATCCAGGGGCACCACGTCGGCCACCGTACCCAGGGCCACCAGATCGAGCCAGTCAGCCAGCCTGACCGCCTGGGCCGCTCCATCCTCGCGCAGCCGCGCCCGCAGGGCGGCGAGGACGTAGAACATCACCCCCACCCCGGCCAGGGCCTTGCTCGGGAAGGTATCGCCGGGGAGATTGGGATCGACGATGGCATCGGCCGCCGGCAGGGTGTCGCCGGGCAGGTGGTGATCGGTGATCAGCACCGTCAGGCCGGCCGCCTTGGCCGCCGCCACCCCCTGGATGCTGGCGATACCGTTGTCCACCGTCAGCAGCACGTCGGGACGCCGTTCGAGGGCCTCGCGCACCAGACCCGGGGTCAGGCCGTAGCCGAGGCGGAAGCGGTCGGGGACGATGAAATCCACCGCCCGCGCCCCCAGAGCCCGCAAGCCGGACACCGCCAGGGCGCAGGCGGTGGCGCCGTCGGCGTCGTAGTCGGCCACCACCAGAATGCGGCGGCCGGCGGCGATAGCCTCGGCCAGATGGGCGCTCATGGCGTCGATGCCGCACAACCCGCCCGGCGGCGGCAGACGACCGAGGGCGTAGTCGAGATCCTCGGCGCGGCGTACCCCGCGACCCAGATAGACCCGCCTGAGCACGGGATGGAGATGCGCCGGCAGATCGTGGCCATCCGCAGGGACGGGGCGGGTGACGAGCCTCCGGCGCCGCACCGTTCAGAGCCGCTCGAGAATGGCCCGCTTCACCGCCGCCAGCTCGGCGGGCACCGCCGCCGGGGCCACCGCGCACTGGCGGATGGCGGTGTCCGGATCCTTGAGGCCATTGCCGGTGAGGGTGCAGACCACGGTGCTGCCCTCGGGGATGCGGCCGTTCTTCAGGTCGTGCAGGGCGCCGGCGACCGAGGCGGCCGAGGCCGGTTCGCAGAACACCCCTTCGTGGTCGGCCAGTAGCTTCTGGGCCGCGAGGATGTCGGCGTCGCTGAAGGCGGCGAACCACCCCCCGGATTCACGTTGGGCCGTCACCGCTCCCTCCCACGACTGGGGATTGCCTATACGGATGGCGGTGGCGACGGTCTCCGGGTTTTCCACCGGCGCGCCCTTGACGAAGGGGGCGGCGCCTTCGGCCTGATAGCCGCACATCACCGGCCGCCGGTGCGCCACTCCATCGGCGTGGTACTCCCGGTATCCCTTCCAGTAGGCGGTGATGTTGCCGGCATTGCCCACCGGTAAGCAGTGGTAGTCGGGGGCGTCCCCGAGGGCATCGACGATCTCGAAGGCGGCGGTCTTCTGCCCCTCGATGCGGTAGGGATTGATGGAGTTGACGATGGACACCGGAGCATGATCGGCGATTTCCTTGACGATGGCCATCCCGGCGTCGAAATTGCCCTGGATCTGGATCACCTCGGCCCCGTGCATCAACGCCTGGGCCAGCTTGCCCAGGGCGATCTTGCCTTCCGGAATGAGGACGAAGCATTTAATGCCGCAGCGGGCCGCGTAGGCGGCCGCCGAGGCCGAGGTGTTGCCGGTGGAGGCGCAGATGATGGCCCGGCTGCCTTCCTCACGCACCGCCCGGGTGACGGCGACGGTCATGCCACG
>JALSGR010000004.1 GCA_026982635.1 Methylothermaceae bacterium
GAGACCGCCCCCGAATCCACCGAGACCGCTGACTTGCCCCCTGGAAATGGAAATGCCCGGGCTGACTTGCGTCACCCAGGCACTTTCACCCCCGTTGGGTTCGAGACCGATGTTATCGCTGTAGATCTGTCGCAGCGTCAGGGAAGGGGTCACCTGCCACTGGGCGCCATGTCCGTCGCTCCACGCCCCCACCAGCAAAAACGGCACCAACAATGTCCAACGGATGCGTCCCATGCGCGTTCATTCGCCGTAGTTGTAATACTTGTATCCATAATACGCATAGTAGCCCAGACCGAACCCCTGGTTGGTCTTGTTCAGCACGCACCCCACCACCTGGCAGTCCGCCAGCATGGCGGCCGCCTCCTTGACGATGTACTGGGGAGTAGCCTCCGCCTCCACCACCAGCAACACCTGACCCACGTGGGCGGCAAGCACACTGGCCTGAGTGGTCGCCAGCAAGGGAGGGGAATCGAAAACGATGACCCGATCCGGATAACGCCGGGACATCTCCTGAGCGAGGCGGTTCATCTCCTCACTGGCCAGCAGCTCGGTGGCGTGGGGATGGCGGCGACCGGCCGGCAACACGGTCAGCTTGGGAATGTCGGTACGCAACAGGGCGTCCGCCACCGTCACCCTGCGTTCGAGAATGTCGATCAGACCCGCACGGCCATCGACCCCCAGCAACTGGGAGGTGCTGGGTTTGACCACGTCGGCATCGACCAGCAGTACGGTCTTGTCCCTTTCGGCGGCGATACTGAGGGCCAGATTGACCGCGGTGAAGGTCTTGCCTTCGCCGGGCAGGCTGCTGGTCACCAGCACCAGATTGGCGTTCTGGATCTGCTGCCCCCCCTGACCGAAGGCATTGGTCAGGATGGGACGTTTGATGATGCGGAACTCTTCCGCCAGTTGCCCATGGGCCGCGTCCGGCTCCAGCATGCCCAGTTCCCGGAGACGATCCACGTCGATCTGAATCTGCGGCTTGCCGGTGGGCACATATTGGGTGGGCGATGGCGCGGAAGTCTCGACTTCTTCCCTGACCTCGTCGAGGGCCGCCTCATCCAATCCTTTCTCCAACGCTTTTTCTATCGTGCTCACGGATGGCTCCTCAAATGTTGATGGAGTAAAGATTGATCCCCTTGATTTCCATGAGGATCAATCCGGCGAACAACAACAGCAGGCCGGCGCAGGCCCCGCAGAATTGCACGAACTCACGCCATTTCCGCCGCTTCACCCGATCCACCCAGTTCATGGAAACCGATCCTAGCACCGGAAGATCGAGGACTTCCCGCAGCTGCTGCACCGTGACGAAGGTGGGACGTAACAACGCCAGCAGGATGGTCAGCCCGAACCCGACCACGAAGCCGGCGCCCAACACCGCCGCCGACAACAGGATCCGATTGGGCGCGGAAGGTTTGGAAGGCACCTGGGGCGGGTCGACGATGCGGAACTTCACCGTGTCGGTGTTCTGTTCCACGCTCTCCGACAGGCGCGCCTGCTCCCGCCGGGCCAGCAGGGCTTCGAAATTGCGCTTGATGGTGCCGTAATCCCGGTTGAGGTTCTTCAGTTCGGTCTCCACCCTGAGGCGGGCGTCCATTTGCTCCTGAATCTTTCGGATTCTTCTCTCGTAATTCTTCACCCGGGCCTGGAGCGAAGCCACATTGGCTTCGGCCTCGCTCAGGGCGATCTTCATCTGCTGGAAAATCGGATTGAGGGCGGCGCCCTCGCCTTCCGAAAAGAGCGATTCTTCCGCGCCGCCTTCGGCCAACATCTGCTCCTGCCTTTTGCGCAGCTGGGCGATGGAACGCCTTATCGTCACGACTTCCGGATGCCTTTCGGTGTATTTCAACAGGAGCTCGCTCAACCGGGCTTCCAATTCCTGGATCCTGGCCTCGTAGGGACCGGCAGAGTGCCCGAACTCACCGAACATGGGCTCTTCGTCCTCCAACTGCCGGGCGATCTCGTTGCGCCGGTCGATGGCCTCCTGCAAGGCCAGCTTGGCGTCTTCCAGCTTGACCTGCATGTCCTTGAGTTCGGTGTACAGGTCCCCACCCTGACCGGGCAGCAGGCCGTAGTTCTTACGCTTGAAGTCCTCGATCGCCTTTTCCGCCGCCTGGAGACGGCGCTGGTATTCCCGGATCTGCTGATCCAGGAAACGCTGGGCCGTGTCGGAATCACGGCGCGCCTCCCCCAGGGCCTCTTCGACGAACACGGTCAGCATCGCCTGCACCAAACGCTTGGCCAGTTGCGGATCGGAATCCTCGGCGCTCATGGTGAAGATGTTGCTGCGCCGGGCGCTGGCGATCGCCAGCGAACCCTTGAGACGGTTGACGATGGCTTCCATCGCCTTCTCGTCCTTGGCGCTCAGGTCGAGGTCGGTCATCCTGGCGATCTTTTCCAGATTGGGGCGGGTGAACAACAGGCGGGTCATCAACCGCACCTGGGCGTCGACGTCCGGCTGGATCGTCAGACCGTGAAGCAGCGGCCGGAGGATGGAGCGGGTGTCCACGTAGACCTTGGCTTCGGCCTTGTATTGATCCGGCATCTGGGAGACGAACGCCCAACCGGCCAGGCAGATGATCCACGCCGTCGCCATCCCCCACCATTTGTAGCGACTGGCGACCTTGAGATAGGCGAACCCTTGCTGTAACAGTTCGTGCATGGGGCACCCCTTACCGTTAGAAGAAAGCCTCTGGAATAATCAGGATATCGCCAGGAAGCAGATCGACGTTGGCGCTGATATCGCCGTCCTTGAGCAGATCGTCGAGACGAACCCGGAACTGGCGCTGCTCACCGTTGATCCGCCGGACGATGGTGGCCCGGTTGCCGGCGGCGAACTCGGTGATCCCTCCCACGGCGATCATCAAATCGAGCAGCGTCATATGTTCCCGGTAGGGAATGGCCTGCGGATTGGCTGCTTCGCCGACCACGCGAATCTGCTCGCTGTAGGGGCCGACGAAATTGGAGACGATGACCGTCACCAAAGGATTGCGGATGTAACGCGACAGCTCCTTCTCGATGTCCCGGGCCAACTGATAAGGCGTTTTGCCGGTGGCGGGTAATTCCTCCACCAGGGGGGCAGATATCTTGCCGTCGGGACGCACCGTCACCGTCCGGGTGATTTCCGGATTGCCCCAGACGAACATCTCCAGACTGTCACCGGGGCCGATGATGTAGGTGTAGTCGGCGGGAGGTTCTGCCCGGGGATCGAGCTCCGGATACGATGCGCAGCCGCCGAGGGCGGCCAGCGAGGAAAGCAAGACGAACGTCCAAACGATCTGCCAAGATGATTTTCTCTCCACTCGAGACACCCCAATATCGATGGTTTTTCGTCAAGCCTGGGAAACCGTCCTGAGGCAGGCGGCGATCCGGCTCACGCCCTCTTGCAGGTTTTCCAGACTTGTAGTATAGGCAAAACGAACATGGTTGGCAGCCTCGTTGAGGCCGAAATCCTGTCCGGGTGTTATCGCCACCCCCGCCTGCTCCAGCAGCGCCACGGCGAACCGATAACTGTCCCCGGTGAAAGCGCTGCAGTCGGCATAGAGATAGAAGGCCCCCTGAGGATAAGGTCCCAATGTGAATCCCAGGTTAACGAGGGCATGGTATAGGAACCTGCCCCGGGCTTCAAACTCGCGGCGCCGGCGCTCCAGTTCCAGAGCGGTTTCCTCGCCGAAGGCGGCCAAGGCCGCCCGCTGGGAATGGGTGGGGGCGGCGATGAACAGGTTTTGCGCCAGGCGCGTGGCAGCGTCGATGAAAGGCTCGGGAACCACCGCCCACCCCAGGCGCCAACCGGTCATGCCGAAATATTTGGAAAAGCTGTTGACCACGAAAGCATCGTCGCAGACCTCCAGGGCGCTGATACATCGGCGACCGTACTCCAGGCCGTGATAGATCTCGTCGGAGAGAAGGAAACCGCCGCGGGCTTCGACTTCGCAGCAAATGGCCGCCAGCATGTCGGGGTCGATCACGGTGCCGGTGGGATTGGCCGGCGAGGTGATCCAGACCCCGGCGGTGGCCGGTGTCCAGTGACGGCGAACCGCTTCGGCGGTCAGGTGGTAATTGTCGGCCGCATCGACCGGAACCAGCACCGGCTCTCCACCGAACAGGCGGATCAGGTTACGGTTGCAAGGATACCCCGGATCCGCCGTCAACACCCGGCCGCCGTTTTCCAGCACCAGACCGAGCGCCAGCAGGAAAGCCCCCGAGGCACCCGGCGTCACGAAGATCCGCTCATGTTTCAAGGCGATACCGTAACGCCGAAGATAATGGGCCGCGATGGCGCGGCGCAGGCTTTCCATGCCGGGCGCCGGCGTATAGGGCAATACCCCCTCGGCGAGCGCTTCCCTGCCGGCGGCGACGATAGGCGCCGGTGTGGGAAAGTCGGGCTCGCCAATTTCCATGTGAACGATCTTCCGCCCCTGGGCTTCGAGCCGCTGGGCCCGATCCAAAATGTCCATGACGATGAAGGGCCGGATCCGCTCGGCGCGGGATGCCAATCGTGGCAAAGGAACTCTCCCGGCTTCCGCCATTCCAATGAAAGTCGCCCATTATAGTCAGACATCGCGGGCAAGAAAAAAGAATTGCGCCTTTGGGGCACATCTGCTATCAATTGCCGCTTTTCAAATTTCGAGACAAAGAACCCCCATGGAAACCAAAATCAAGCCTTATACCTTCCAGCCCTATGAACCCAAGGAGGGCGAGGAATACATGAATCCCACCCAACTGGAACATTTCCGCAAAATCCTGCTGGGATGGAAGAATCAGCTGATGGAGGAGGTGGACCGCACCCTGAGCCACATGCAGGACGACGCCGCCAATTTCCCCGATCCCACCGACCGGGCCACCCAGGAATCCGAGTTCAGCCTGGAGCTCCGCACCCGCGACCGGGAACGCAAGCTGATCAAGAAGATCGACGAGGCCCTGGAACGAATCGAAACCGGGGATTACGGCTATTGCGAAACCTGCGGGGTGGAAATCGGCATCCGTCGCCTGGAAGCGCGACCTACGGCCACCCAGTGCATCGACTGCAAGACCCTCGACGAACTGCGCGAGAAACAGATCGGCGGATAACCCCGATGGAGGCCGGCTACCTCGGCCGCTTCGCCCCCTCCCCTACCGGACCCCTTCATTTCGGTTCTCTGTTCACGGCCCTGGCCGGCTACCTGGAAGCCAGATCGCGGGGCGGCCAGTGGCACCTTCGCATCGAGGACCTGGACACCCCCCGCTGCGCTCCCGGCGCCGCCGACGCCATCCTGCGGACCCTGGAGCGCTTCGGCCTCCACTGGGACGGCGAAGTCGTCTACCAGAGCCGGCGCCGGGAAATCTATGAGGCCGCCATCGCCAAGCTCCGGCGCGACGGCCGGCTGTACCCCTGTCGCTGCAGCCGCAAGGATCTGGAGCCGGCCGGCCCGGTCTATCCCGGCCATTGCCGCCGCCGTTCCGTCGACCCTTCCCGGCCCCACGCCCTGCGGATCCGCATCGATCCAACCCCCATCGCGTTCCACGACCGGTTGCAGGGCCGTCAGGTTTGGCGTTTGACCGAGCAGTGCGGCGATTTCGTGGTCCGGAGGCGGGACGGCATCCACGCCTATCAACTGGCCGTGGTGATCGACGACGCCGAGCTCGGCGTCACGGAAGTCCTGCGCGGCAGCGACCTGCTCGATTCCACCGCCCGGCAAATCCATCTGCAGCGATGCCTCGACCTGGCCACCCCGAGCTATTGCCACATCCCGGTCCTGGTCGACGGCAGCGGGCACAAGCTCAGCAAACAAACCGGCGCCCCGGCCGTCGACGGTCGCGACCCGGGACCGGTCCTGTTCACCCTGCTGCGATGGCTGCGTCAGGATCCTCCTGCGGAATTGCGTCAGGCCCCCGCCGGGACCGTTCTCGAATGGGCCGTCGTCCACTGGCGCCTCGAACGCCTGCCGCCACGGACCAAGGCCGTTATAATGGCCGAAAATCCCGACCCTCTGGAGGAACATCCGCCATGAGTCACGCCAAAGTCTATCCCGTCCCCCCGGAAATCGCCGCCCGCGCCCACATCGACGTCGAGCGCTACCGCACCATGTACGCCCGTTCCCTGGCAGACCCGGCAGGTTTCTGGAGTGAACAGGCGGCGAAGTTCGTCCACTGGGAGAAATCCTGGGACAAGGTCTGCGACTGGGATTTCCATGAGGTACGCATCCGCTGGTTCGAAGGGGGACGGCTCAACGCCTGCGTCAGCTGTCTCGACCGCCATCTGGAAAGCCGGGGCGAACAGGCCGCCCTCATCTGGGAAAGCGACGATCCGGCGGTCAGCACCACCTTGACCTACCGCCAACTGCATCGGCAGGTGTGCCGTTTCGCCAACGTCCTGAAAGCCCACGGAATCCGGAAAGGAGACCGGGTCTGCCTGTATCTGCCCATGATTCCCGAGGCGGCGATCGCCATGCTCGCCTGCGCCCGCATCGGGGCCATCCACTCGGTGGTCTTCGGCGGCTTTTCCGCCGAGGCCCTGCGGGACCGGATTCTCGATGCCGACTGCCGGTTGCTGATCACCGCCGACGAGGGGCTGCGCGGGGGCAAACACGTGCCCCTGAAGGCCAACGCCGACCGGGCGCTGGAAAGCTGCCCCCAGGTGGAAACCCTGATCGTGGTGCGCCGCACCGGTGCCGACATCCCGTGGCGAGCGGGTCGGGACGTCTGGTATCACCAGGCCATGGAAACCGTTTCCGCCGAGTGCCCGGCAGAAACCGTCGACGCCGAAGACCCCCTGTTCATCCTGTACACCTCCGGCTCCACCGGGAAACCCAAGGGCGTGCTCCACACCACGGGCGGCTATCTGGTCTATGCCGCCATGACCCACAAGTACGTGTTCGACTACCAGGAGGGCGAGGTCTACTGGTGCACCGCCGACGTGGGCTGGATCACGGGACACACCTACCTGGTCTACGGCCCCCTGGCCAACGGCGCCACCACCCTGATGTTCGAGGGGGTTCCCACCTGGCCGGCGGCGGACCGCTTCTGGCGCGTCGTCGACAAACACCGGGTCAACATCTTCTACACCGCCCCCACCGCCATCCGGGCCCTGATGCGCCAGGGGGACGAGTACGTCAAACGCACCTCCCGCCGCTCGCTGCGCATCCTCGGCAGCGTCGGCGAACCCATCA
>JALSGR010000005.1 GCA_026982635.1 Methylothermaceae bacterium
TCGCCGTTCCCGAAAGCGTGGTCGAGGCGGTCGCCCGAACCCGGCGCCGGGGTGGACGGGTGATCGCCGTCGGCACCACGGTGGTACGGAGTCTGGAATCGGCGGCCCATAGCGGAGAACTCCGCCCCTGCCGGGGGGAGACCGACCTCTTCATCCGGCCCGGTTATCGCTTCCGGTGCGTCGATGCCCTGATCACCAATTTCCATTTGCCGGAATCCACCTTGCTGATGCTGGTGTGCGCGTTCGCCGGCCATGAGCAGGTCATGTCGGCCTATCGTCACGCCGTGGACCGGCGCTATCGCTTCTTCAGCTACGGGGATGCCATGTTCGTGACCCGGCGAAGCCGGTGATATCCGAAAAAAAAGACCGGTGTCCCGAACGGTGTGGGTGGTTGCCGTCTTTCGACTTGAGAGGAGGAGTGAAAGACCGGGACACCGGCAAAGCGGTTGAAGAGGTTATGCACACTCTATAATGCAGTCGCCGTGCCAATTTTGTAATTCATTGAATTTGAATGGGTTATAAATGAGGTTCCCCCGGGTCCGAGGGGAGGGGGCATCAGACTGGGGCAATTGCCCGATTGGCAGCGGCAAATGACTCACTTCGGGGCGAGGCGCCGGTACAGGGTTTCGACGACCTCTGGACTGCGCAGGCGGGGGGAGCGGGGAAGCGTCACTTCCCGCGCCACCCGGCTCGGGGGCGGCGTCAGAAACACGATCCGGTCCGCCAGCTCCAGGGCTTCGCGCAGGTCGTGGGTGACGAACAGAACCGTGTGCGGGCGGCGCTGCCACAGGTCCGCCAGCAACCGACGCATCTTTTCCGCCGTCGGGGTGTCCAGGGAGACGAAGGGCTCGTCCATCAAGAGCAGATCCGGCTCCACGGCGAAGGCGCGCGCTAGGGCGACCCGGCGGCTCATTCCCAAAGAAAGACGCTGGGGATAGGTGTGTTGGAACGCCGTCAGTCCCGTGAGCGTCAGCAGCTCGTCGATGACCACCGGATCGCGCCGCGGCGGCAGGGCCAATTCCAGATTCTCCCGGACCGTACGCCAAGGCAGCAGTCTCGGTTCCTGGAACACGTAACCGAGGCGCGGGGCTTCCGCCTTGGAAAGGTGGATGGTGCCCTGGAAGTCGCGGTCCAGTCCGGCGATGAGGTTGAGCAGGGTGGTTTTGCCGCAGCCGGAAGGCCCGACCAGACAGACGAACTCGTGTTCCTCGAGATGGAGCTCGAGGCCGGCGATGGCGGTGTGGGATTCGGCCCGGCCGCTGGCGGGGTAGGTCTTGCGTTCGATGTGAATGTGGATCATCGGTGCCAGCGCCTGGCGTAGCGGTCCAGCGGTTGCAGCAGGGTCCACTCGATCGTTTGAATCACGATGACGAAGGCCAGGGTATAGGCCAGGATGCCGGCCACGTCGAACAACTGGAAGAACAGATGGAGCTGATAGCCCATGCCGTCACTGCGGCCCAGCAGTTCCACCACCAGGATGATCTTCCATATCAGGGCCAGGCCGGTGCGGGCGGCGGTGAGCACGAAGGGGTAGAGTTGAGGCCAGATCACGTGGCGTAGGGTCTTCCACGTTCCAAAACGATAAACCCGGGCCATTTCCAGCAGCCCCCGGTCCAGGTGGCGGGTGCCCTCCCGCAGGGTGACCGCTACGTTGGGCAGTTTGTTCACCACCACCGCGGTGATGGCGGCCGTTTCGCTCAGTCCGAACCAGACGTAGCAGAGAATGATGGTGACCAGAGCGGGAATGTTCAGAAAGACGGTCAGCCAGGGATCGAACCAGCGGTCCAGGGTTGGATGGCGACCCAGGAGAATGCCCAGGATGGTTCCCAGAACCATGGCCAGGGCGAAGCTGATACCGAGGCGCAGCAGGGTGATGCCCAGGTGATGGAGCAGTTCGCCGGTCGCGATGCCCTGGCCCAGGGTGGTGAACACCGCCGCCGGCGAAGGCAGCAGCGGTGATGCCAGCCACCAGGCGGCCACTTGCCAGATCAGCGCCAGGGAAAGCAGGGATGCGGCGGGTACGGTCACGGTGCCTAGGGAATTTGCCGCCTCCCGGCACAGGCGCCGGGCGAAGGAGGAATTCATCGAACGCAGCTTGCCGTTCCTAACGCGGCACCACGAAATCCTTCCAGAAAGTGCCGCGGGGCAGGGCTGGGGCGGTGCCGGTTAGGGTATCCCCGCCGACCCGGCGCAGGAGGGCGTAGAGTTCGGCCGCCGCCCGCTGTTCGGCGGGACCCCAGCGGCGGAGCCGACCTTCACAGTAACGCCGCCGCAAGGTGGCCTGTACCGCCGGCTCCTTGGAGCCGGTCAGGGGGGCGACGTAGCGCCACACCCGGGCGTCGCTGCAGATGGCGTCCTTGGCCCCGTAGGCGGCGCGCAGGAAGGCGGTGACGGTGTCCCGGCGGTCGGCGGCCCAGCGCTGGCGGAACACGTAGCTCAGGGTGGGAACCGGCGGCTCGATCCCCAGCCGGCGCTGCAGCGCGCCCCCGTCCAGCAGACGCCGGTATCCCTCGGCCTCCAGGCGGGCGGCGTAATGCCAGTAGTTGAGCACGGCGTCGAGGCGGCCCTGGCGCAGCTGCTGATTGAGGAGGGGCGGGGCGGCGAACACCGGTTCGGCGTCCTTTTCCAGGTCCAGCCCGTATTGGCGTCGCGCCAGGGCTTTCAGCAGCAGCCAGTTCTCGTACAGGGGGCCGCCGGCGACGCCGATGCGTTTACCCTTGAGGTCGGCAAGGCTCTGAATGGCGGAAGTTGGCGGGACGACCAAAGTGCCGTGGGTCAGGGAATAGGGTACGGCGGTGAAATCGTGGCCGTTGTTGCGCTGCCGGGCCACCCAGATCCAGTTGGTGACGATCAGATCGACGCTGCCGCCTTGGAGGCCGATACGCCCCGCCTGGGGGCTGGCGAGCTGACGGACCTTGAGGTTGAAGCCCTGGCGCCGGTCGAGCCCCTCGCGCTCGATGACGGTCAGTTCCCAGTTGAAGGTGCCGTAGGCCAGGGCGCCGACGGTGATGTCCCGGCCGCCGGCTGCCGCCGCCAGCGAAAGCCCGGCCAGCGCCAGGCCGATGAGCATCGTGAACCGTATCATGCCGCCTCGCCGTGTAGTTCGCGATAGAGATTCCGGAATTCCTCGGTCAGTTTGTGATCCGGCGCGTAATGGATCAGGGGGCGGGCATGACTGTGGGATTCGCGCACCTTGACCGAGGGGGAGATGCGGGTCTTGAGCACCGGGTGGCCCTCGGCGCTCAGTTCCTCCACCAGTTGCTGGGGCAGGCGGGCGCGGCTCTGGAACTGATTGACCACCACCCCCTCGACGATCAGGTTTTCGTTGTGATCGACGCGGATCTCGGCGATGGCCTCGAGCAGCTTGTAGAGGGCGTCGCGGGAAAAGGCGTCGCAGTCGAAGGGGATCAGGCAGCGCTGGGCGGCGATCAGGGCCGAGCGACTGAAGAAGTTGAGGATCGGCGGGGTGTCGATGTAGATGTGGTCGAAGTCGTTGAGCTGCTCCAGCGCTTCGCGCAGCTTGTAGATCTTGTGGCGCGACTCCAGCCGGGTCTGGAGTTCCTCCATGTCCGGGTGGGAGGCGAGCAGGTAGAGGTTGGGATAGGGGGTGTCCTGGATCAGTTCCCGGGCAGAGGCCTTCTGGTTCTTGGCGAAGGGATTGATGCTCAGAGTGTCACGGAAGAACTTGGCCAGGGTCTCCTCGGGATCCTCGATCCGGCCGCCGAGCAGGTAATGGGTGGAATTGCCCTGGATGTCCAGGTCCACCACCAGGGTGGATTTGCCCTCGGCGGCGCTGATGGCCGCCAGGTTGCAGGTGATGGTGGATTTGCCCACTCCCCCTTTCTGGTTGAAGATCACGCGACGCATTAGACCTGCCCCAACTGGTTGGTTAAAATCATCCAATTCACCGATCGCCTGTCATTCTAACACTTTTGTCAACAGGGTTAATCGAGACGCATGGACGAAAACTACCGCCCCCACGCCATCGAGGAGAAGGTCCAGAAGCTCTGGGAGGAAACCCGCGCCTTCGAGGTCACCGAGGACCCGAACCGGGAGAAGTTCTACTGCCTGTCGATGTTTCCCTATCCGTCCGGGCGGCTGCACATGGGCCACGTGCGCAACTACACCATCGGCGACGCCATCGCCCGCTATCAGCGCATGCTGGGCAAGAACGTGCTTCAGCCCATGGGCTGGGACGCCTTCGGCCTGCCGGCGGAGAACGCCGCCGCCAAGCACCGCATCCATCCGGCCAAGTGGACCTACGAGAACATCGAATACATGCGGGGCCAGCTCAAGCGCCTGGGATTCGCCTACGACTGGAAGCGGGAGATCACCACCTGCGATCCCGGTTATTACAAGTGGGAGCAGTGGTTCTTCACCAAACTGATGGACCGGGGGCTGGCCTACCGCAAGATGGCCACGGTCAACTGGGACCCGGTGGACCAGACCGTGCTCGCCAACGAACAGGTCATCGACGGCCGCGGCTGGCGCAGCGGGGCGCTGGTGGAGCGGCGCGAAATCCCCCAGTGGTTCCTCAAGATCACCGCCTATGCCGAGGAGCTGCTCCAGGATCTGGACAAGCTCGAAGGCTGGCCCGAACGGGTCAAGACCATGCAGCGCAACTGGATCGGCAAGTCGGTGGGGGTGGAAATGCGCTTTCCCCTCGACGGCCGGGATCAGGCCATCACCATTTTTACCACCCGCCCCGACACCGTCATGGGGGTGACCTATCTGGCCCTGGCCCCGGAACACCCCCTGGCGCTCGCGGCCGCCGAGACCGATCCCGAACTCAAAGCCTTCATCGACGAATGCCGCAAGACCACGGTTGCAGAGGCGGATCTGGCGACCATGGAGAAGAAGGGTCGGTCCACGGGGCTGTACGCCGTCCATCCCATTCGCGGCGACAAGGTGCCGGTGTGGGTGGCCAATTTCGTGCTCATGGAATACGGCAGCGGCGCGGTGATGGCGGTGCCGGCCCACGACCAACGCGACTGGGAATTCGCCCGCAAGTACGGCCTGCCGATCCGTCAGGTGATCGCGCCCCGTCCCGGCAGCGGCGATGAATGCGATCTGGATCGGGGCGCCTTCACCGAAAAAGGCGTATTGATCGACTCCGGTCCCTTCACCGGTATGACTTCCGACGAGGCGTTCGAGGCTGTCGCCCGCTGGCTGGAGGAACGGGACCTCGGGCGCAAGCGGGTCCAATACCGCCTGCGTGATTGGGGGGTGTCGCGTCAGCGCTACTGGGGCGCACCGATTCCGGTTCTCTATCTGGAGGACGGCACCCCGATCCCGGTGCCCGAGGATCAGTTGCCGGTGGAACTGCCCCTCGACGTCACCATCGACGGCGTCCACTCCCCCCTCAAGCGCGATCCCGGTTTCATCGACGTCACCCTGCCGGACGGGCGCAAGGCCAAGCGTGAGACCGATACCTTCGACACCTTCATGGAATCGTCCTGGTACTTCGCCCGCTTCACCTGCCCGGATTACGCCGCCGGCATGGTGGATTGGGAAAAGGCCGACTACTGGCTGCCGGTGGACCAGTACATCGGTGGTATCGAGCACGCCATCCTGCATCTGCTCTACGCCCGTTTCTACCACAAGCTGATGCGCGACGCCGGTCTGGTGAGCTGTGACGAACCCTTCACCAACCTGCTCACCCAAGGCATGGTGCTCAAGGACGGGGCCAAGATGTCCAAGTCCAAGGGCAACGTGGTCGATCCCGAAGCGCTGATCGAGAAATACGGCGCCGACACCGTGCGTCTGTTCATCCTGTTCGCCGCCCCGCCGGAGCAGTCCCTGGAATGGTCCGACAGCGGCGTGGAAGGGGCCTTCCGCTTTCTCAAGCGCCTGTGGCGCCAGGTGGCGGCTTTCGTCAACGAGGGCGGCGAAGTGCCGCCCCTCGACAGGGACGCCCTGACCCCGGATCAGAAAGCCCTGCGCCGCCAGATCCATCAAACCATCGCCCGGGTCGGTGACGCCATGAGCCGCCGCTACACTTTCAACACCGCCATCGCCGCCAACATGGAGCTGCTCAACGCCCTGGCCCGTTTCGAGGACGGCACCCCCCAGGGCCGGGCGCTGCGGCGAGAGGGACTGGAAGCCATCGTCCTCATGCTCGCTCCCATCGTGCCCCACATCTGCCATGAACTGTGGCAGGCCCTGGGTCACGACGGCATGGTCATCGACGCTCCCTGGCCCCAGGTGGACGAGAGCGCGTTGGTGCAAGACACCGTCGAGTTGGTGGTCCAGGTCAACGGCAAGCTGCGGGGCAAGATTCAGGTGCCCGCCGACGCCGACCGCGAGACCGTCGAACAGGCCGCGTTGGCCGAACCCAACGTCCGCCGCTTCATCGAAGGCAAGACCGTCGCCAAGATCGTCGTGGTACCGAAGCGGCTGGTGAACGTGGTGGCCAAATGACGGTGAAGGTGCGGCTGACCCGGGACCAGATCGAAGCCATCCGTCGTGCGGTGCGGCAGGTGGCCGGCGAGGGCGCCCGGGTGTTCCTGTTCGGCAGCCGCACCGATCCTGAAGCCCGCGGCGGTGACATCGATTTGCTGGTGCGCCTCGACCGTCCCCTGGACGAGGCCGCCTGTTTCCGGCTCAAGCTCGATCTGCTGGCCCATCTGTACCGGGAGCTGGGAGAACGCCGCATCGACCTGGTGATCGTCGCCGGTGAGCCCCGGGGCGATTTCGAGTGCACGGTGATGGACGAAGCGGTGCCGCTGTGAAAGACGCCCGTGCCCGTTTCCGCCTCTACAGCGAGGAATGTCAGCGCCACTTGACGGTGCTCGAACGCAACCTCCGTCGCCTCGCCGACCGCCTGCCGCTGACCGCCGAAACCGTGGATACGCTGCTGGAGACCGACGAGGGATTGTGGATGCTCGATCAGATCGCCTATCGTTACCTCAAGCTCCAGGACACCCTCGGCAAGCTGGTGCGTGCTTTCTTCGCCCTCAAGGGCGAGGCGGTCGAGCAGATGACGATGATCGACCTGATCAATCTGGCGGCGAAGCTCGGCCATCCCATGGACGAGGCCCTGTGGATGAAGCTGCGGGCCCTGCGTAACGAAATCACCCACGATTATCCCGGCAGTCGTGCCGAAGT
>JALSGR010000006.1 GCA_026982635.1 Methylothermaceae bacterium
CAGGAGGTCGTATGCGTATCGGCTACATCTCCAGCTATCCCCCCGTCGAGTGCGGCATCGCCGCCTATTCCGCCTACCTGATCGACGCCTTGCGGGAGAAGGGGGCGGATGTCTACGTGGTCAGCCATCTGGGAGCCAGCGGCCGCCAGGTGTTTCCGGCCTTCAACGAGAACGATCTGGACGACAAGGCCTATCAGGTGGCGCTCCGTTTCACCCCCGACATCGTCCACATCCAGCACGAGTTCGGTCTGTACGGCCCCCATTTCGGCATCAACATCCTGCCGGTGATCGTCAAGTTCCGCCTCATCGGCGTTCCGGTGGTCACCACGCTCCACACGGTGTACGAGCATCCCGAATACGCCCATCGGGTGATCATCGAGAACGTGCTGGCCAACAGCGACCGGGTCATCGTCCATCAGGACTACCAGCTCGCCACCTTGAAGCGTCACTTTCCCCCTCATTTCACCGACAAGGTGGAGGTCATCCCCCATGGCGCCCGCCTGGTGGAGCCGGTGCCGCGGGCCAAGGCGAAGCTGGGCCTGCCGGAGGACAGAAAGATCATCCTGCTGATCGGCTATTTCCGCCCCAGCAAGAACTTCGAGTGCATCGTCGATTGCCTGCCGCAGATTCTGCGCCGTTGCCCCGACGCCCTGCTGGTGCTGGCGGGCAAGATCCGCAACCAGGAATATGCCGACTATCGCAACCGCTTGTTCGAACACATCCGCAGTTCCCCGGCCTGCGATCACATCCGGGTGATTCTGGGGCAGTTGACCCAGCAGACCTTCGACACCATCTTGTCGGCCGCCGATGTGGTGGTGCTGCCCTACAAGATCACCTCGCAGAGCGGTATCCTCGCCCACTGCCTCGCCTTCGGCCGCCCGGTGGTCACCAGCGCCACCCCATCGATGCGCCAGTTGATTCAGGAATCCGGTGCCGGAACGGTCGTCGATTCCGCCCGAGATTACCCCGAGGTCATCGCCGGACTGCTGGCCGACGAGGAACTGGCCCGCCGGATGGGGGAGAGCGCCCGCCGCTACGTGCGCGAGAAGCTGGCCTGGCCCTTGATCGCCGAACGCCATATGGCCCTTTACGAAGCGCTGCGCACCTATCCGGACATCGGCTCCCAGGTCATCGTGGTGGATTGAGGAGGACAAAATGGACAAGCTGCATCCCTTCAAGCGTTATCCGGGCAATCCGATCCTGACCCGCGACGACATTCCCTACTGGTGCAACACCGTCTTCAACGCCGCCGCCTGCAAATTCGGCGACGAGTATCTCCTGCTGCTCCGGGTCGAGGACCTCAACGGCCACAGCCACCTGACCTTGGCCCGCTCCAAGGACGGTTACCGCTTCCGCGTGGACGCCAAGCCCTGGATCAGTCCTGCGGCGGAACCGCCCTTCGAGCTCTACGAGCGTTACGGAATCGAGGACCCGCGCATTACCTACGTGCCCGAGGATCGGGCCTGGTATGTCACCTACACCGCCTTCGGTCCCCACGGTCCCCGGGTGGCCATCGGCAGGACCCGCGATTTCGAAACCTTCGAACGCATCGCCCTGATCACCGAGGTGCCCAACAAGGACGCGGTGCTGTTTCCGGAGAAGATCGACGGTCGTTACGTGATGCTCGACCGTCCCGGCGGGTTCGCCGGCGGGGTGGGGGCGATTTGGATCCAGTACTCCAAGGATCTGGTGTATTGGGGCGACGCCCGGGCCATCCTGGCGCCCCAACCGGGTTGGGGCAATTCCAAGCTGGGCAGTTCGACGCCGCCCATTAGGACCGATGCCGGCTGGCTGGTGCTGTATCACGGGGTGCGGGAGACGCCGAGCGGACGCATCTACCGGGTCGGCGCCTTGCTGCTGGACCTGGCGGCTCCGGAAAGGGTGATCGGCTATACTCCCAACTTCATTTTCGGCCCCGAGGAGCTCTACGAACGGGTCGGCGACGTGCCCAACGTGGTGTTTCCTTGTGGTGCCATCGTCGAGGGCGGCTGTCTGAAGATGTATTACGGGGCCGCCGACACCTGTATCGCACTGGCCGAAGCCCGGCTCGACGATATCGTCGAGCTGTGTTTTCTGGCCAAGAGCCACGAGACCCGGGCCAAGTGACGGGCTTCACCGGTGCCACAGGATCCTGTCGATCTCCAGGGGAATCAGGGCTTCGGGGTGATGGGGGAGGATGCGAACGCTGTAGTGTTCTACGGGGCGCGTCGCCGGGGCGCTACCTACGTAGAGGTAGCCGCCCACCGCGCCCAGCAGCGGGTGGGCCGGGCGCATGGGAAAGCGCCAGGGGGGAGTCCCGGCTTCCGGCGGGTCGGCGTAGATTTCCACCCGGACCGACTCGGGGGCGATGTCGCCCAGATAGACCGGGATGCGGAAACGGTGGTTTTCCCCTTCGCGGTCGATTTCCAGTTCCCCGAAGTGGATGCTGTGCCAGCGATCTTCCAAATGGCGGCGCCAGGCCAGGATTTCCCGCCCCTGGGCCTGTGATTCCCGCTGGCGGTCGGTCAGACGCCGGCTCAAGGGTAGATAGTACTGCTCGGTGTATTGACGCACCATGCGGTTGGCGGAGAAATGGGGGGTCAGCCGCGCCATGCTTTCGCGCATTTTGGCGACCCAGGCGGTAGGAATGCCGCGGCCGTCGCGCTGATAGAACGCCGGCGCCACTTCCCTTTCCAGCAGGGTGTAGAGCTGTTCGGCTTCGAACCGGTCCCAGGCCGGATCGGCGTCGTGCTCCCGGCCGTCGCCGATGGCCCAGCCTACCGCCGGGTCGTAGGCTTCCGCCCACCAGCCGTCCAGCTCGGAGATGTTGAGTCCGCCGTTGACCAGCACTTTCATTCCCGAGGTGCCGCAGGCCTCCCAAGGCCGTCTGGGGGTGTTGATCCAGGCGTCCACGCCTTCGACGATTTGTTCCGCCATCTGGATGTCGTAATCGGGCAGGAACACCACCCGGCCGGCGATTTCCGGATGCTGGCGGATGAAGGCGATCCAGTCGCGGATCATGGTCTGCCCTTCCCGGTCCTGGGGATGGGCCTTGCCCGCCAGCACCAGTTGCATCGGCCGCAGGGGGTCGGTGAACAGCCGGAGCAGGCGTTCGGGATCGCTCAGCAGCAGGTTGGGCCGTTTGTAGCCGGTGAAGCGGCGCGCGAACCCCAAGGTCAGGATGTTGGGGTCCAGCAGCGGGGTGTCGAGCGGCAGATAGTTGAAGGCGCCGGGACGGCGGGCGCGCAGCTCGCGGACGAACTGGACCAGGCGCCGGCGGTTCCGGGTGCGGAATTCCCACAAGGTCTCCGCCGGCACCTTGCGAATCTGCGTCTCCAGTCGGCAGGGATCGCAGATCCAGCGTTCCACGCCGCACACCTCGGTCCAGAGACGGTCGGCCTCCGGGGAGTCCCAGGAAGGGGTATGGACGCCGTTGGTGACGTGTTCCACCGGGATTTCCACTTCCGGCCAGCGGGGAAAGAGGGGAGTGAAGATGCGGCGGCTGACCCGGCCGTGCAACCGGCTGACGCCGTTGACCGCACCGCTGCCGCGGATGGCCAGATAGGCCATGTTGAAAGGCTCGTCATCATCGTGCGGATTGGCGCGCCCCAGGGCCAGCAGCCGGTCGATACCGATGCCGAGCCTTTCGCAGTAGTAGCCGAAGTAGCGCCGGATCAATTGCGGAGCGAAGCGGTCGAAGCCGGCGGCGACCGGGGTGTGGGTGGTGAACAGGTTGCCGGCTCGGGTGACGGTGAGGGCCAGCTCGAAATCCACCCGGTGACGTTCCATGTAGCTGCGCGCCCGCTCCAGGACGGCAAAGGCGGCGTGGCCTTCGTTGAGGTGGCAGACGGTCGGTTCCACGCCGAGACGTTCCAGCAATTGCCAGCCGACGATGCCCAGGAGCATTTCCTGCTGCAGCCGCTGTTCGGTGCCGCCGCCGTAGAGACGATCGGTGATGCAGCGGTCCGAAGGAGGATTGGCCGGATCGTTGAGATCGAGGAGATACAGCCTGACTCGGCCGATCCGGGCCTGCCACACCCGCACCCAGAGATCGAAACCGTTGAAACGGTATCGCAGCCGCAGGAATTGCCCTTCGCCGTCCCGCACCGGCGTGACCGGCAGTTCCCAGGGGTTGTTGTTGGGATAGACCGCGACCTGATTGCCCTCGTCGTCGAGGATCTGGCGGAAGTAACCCTCCTGGTACAGCAGGCCGATGCCCACCACCGGAACGCCCAGATCGCTGCAGCTCTTGAGAAAATCGCCGGAGAGAATCCCCAAACCGCCGGAATAAAGCGGCAGGGCTTCGGTGAGGCCGTACTCCATGCAAAAGTAGGCCACGGTTTCGAGGGGTGCGTCGCCCGCCGCTTCCTGGAACCAGGTGGTTCTTTCCAGATAACGGCGCCGTTCCGCCGCCATTTCCGCCACCCGGCGGCAGAAACCGGGGTCGTCGGCCAGGACCTGAAGCCGCTTGGGGGAGATGCTTTGCAGGATCAGCCAGGGGTTGCCGGTCAGGCGCCACAGTTCCGGATCCAGGGTCTCCCACAGCACGTCGCTGGCATGACTCCAGGACCAGCGCAGGTCGAGCGCCAGGGGAACCAGCTCCTTGAGGGGTTCCGGAAGTTGAGGAACGCGGGTCAGGGGATGGGAATCGGGCACGAAAAACCTCCACGGAGCGACTGCCTACCCCAATGGTAGGTGTCCTGCCATGAAGGTACAAGGCTAACGTGAAATATTCAGTTCAATTGCTGCTAGCGCAGCCATTCCGCGATCAGCTTTTTGCAGCGGTGCGACCAGGGGCACCGGGCTTTGCAGAAATAGCGCTGATCGCTTTGAAAACACGCCGGCGGCTGGATTTGCCGGTCGTCCGGGACGGTTTTTTTGGTGACTTGCAGCGTGCTGGCAGCCGGTACGAGTGGTGTGGCCATGACCCTCCTCCTACCATATGGTTTCGATATTGGACCATATGGCGCGGTGAAGTTCGCGGTGACGGTCACGGTTTTTGATCTGGATCAAAGACGATTCCCGCTCACAAGTCTGGGATGGGTTCGGAGGCAAACCGACAGCGGCAAGGGGTAGTCAACGCGGGGCGTCGTAACGTCGGGGTCGTCCCCTGGGGGAAAGGACGATCTGCCACAGTTGGAGGTGGCGGGCACGGAAGGCGCCGGCAAAGCTCAGCAGGTAGAATCGCCACATGCGGTAGAAGCGTTCCCCGTAGCGAGGCGCCAGATCGGGCCAAGCCCGTTCGAAATTGTCGTACCAGGCCAGCAGGGTGCGCTCGTAGTCGGGGCCGAAGTTCTGCCAATCTTCCATGATCAGACGTCCCTGGATCGCTTCGCCGATCTGCTGGATCGACGGCAGCATGGAATTGGGAAAGATGTAGCGGGTCACCCACGGGTTGCCGTGGGTTTCATAGACATTACCGCCAATGGTGTGGAGAACGAACAGGCCGTCCTCCGGCAGGCAGCGGCGGACCACCTCCATGTAGGTGGCGTAGTTCTTGTATCCCACGTGCTCGAACATGCCGATGGAAAAGCCGCGGTCGAACCGGCCCCGGATTTCCCGGTAGTCCTTCAATTCGATGGTCACCGGCAGGCCGCGGCATAAGCGCCGGGCGTGCTCGGCCTGACGTCTGGACACGGTAACGCCGTAGACTTCCACGCCATAACGTTCTGCAGCGTATCGGGCGGCGCCGCCCCAGCCGCAGCCGATGTCGATGACCCGCATGCCCGGTTGGAGTTGCAACTTGCGAAAGATCAGGTCCAGTTTGGCCTCCTGGGCCGCCTCCAGGGTCTCGGCGTTTTTCCAGTAAGCGCAGCTGTAGATCATGCACCGGTCGAGCATGGCCCGATAGAGATCGTCGCCGATGTCGTAATGGCGCTCGCCCACGTGAAAGGCCCGGCGCGCGTCCTGCAAGTTCAGCAGCTTCGCCTGAAGATGGGCGACGATGTCGCGCCAGGAACGCACCCGGTTCAGCAGGCCGGCGCGCAGGACTCGGCAGATCATCTCGTCGAGGCGTTCGCAGTCCCACCAGCCGTCCATGTAGGATTCTCCCAGCCCCAGGGAAGTCTCCGCCAACACCCGGCGGAAGAATCTCGGATCGTGGACCTGGATGTCCCAGGGGCGCGAGCCGTCGATTCGGACGTCGGCTTCCGCCAGCAGCGCCTCTACGCGGCGGCGGCAGGGATCCGGCCGGCAGGAACCTCGGTCTTGGGAAGGTATCGATTTAGCCATGATCATCACCTCCGACCAGGCAAACCATACGTTCGGAATTCGGACGGTGGTTTTGCTCAAAAACCATACTGCTTTCGTCCCTGGATTGCCAGTGGTCGGAGTGATTTTTCCAGGCGGGGGAAGTCCCGATAAAAAAACCGGGCCGAAGCCCGGATAGCAGGTTGGAAGATGGAAGGAAAAGGATTGCAGGTCAGAGGGGAATGCGAATCTTCTGACCGGGAAAGATCTTGTCGGGATCCTGGATCACTTCGCGGTTGGCTTCGAAGATCCGTGGGTAAGCCATGGGATTGCCGTAATAGCGCTGGGCGATCTTCGACAGGGTGTCGCCTTTCTGGATCACGTAATATTCCACTTTTTCTTCGGGCTCGGTTTCCTCGGCCACCTTCAGTTCGTTGACCACGTTGGCCACGCCTTGGAGGTTGCCCGCCAGCAGGATGGCTTTTTCCATGGCCGCGTAGGAGGCGGCGGTGCCCCGGAGGATGGCGCTCTGCTCCTGGTAGGCGACTTCCAGATTCTCGATCCCGGGATTGTTGGCTTCGATGTGGGCCTTGATCTTCGCAGCGGCTTCCTCGTCGCTGGTGAACAGTCTTTGACCCACGTCGGCGATGAAATCGAAAAGGGTCATCGGTTTTCTCCTGTCACAGAAATTTGCGGGCGATGTCGAAGAGATCGTCCACCACGCTGCCATCGTCGTCCATGTCCAGATAGTCCATGAGCGTGTTCATGAAGGTGGTCGGCTGTTGCGAATCGACGGCGCCGAGCAGGCCGCGTTTTTCGCTTTCCTTTCCCAGGGCGCCCATGGCCAGGGAAGCGA
>JALSGR010000007.1 GCA_026982635.1 Methylothermaceae bacterium
TGAAGACCCTGATCCCGGAACGCGACATCCGCATCGGCGAACTGTCGGCCACCACGCGGCGCGGACGCCATACCACCACCACCGCCATGTTGTTCCACCTCCCGGAAGGGGGGGCCATCATCGACACCCCCGGCGTGGCGATCTTCGGCCTTGCCGGCATCGACGCCCGCAAACTGGCCCACGGCTACAAGGAATTTCGCCCTTACATCGAACGCTGCCGCTTCAACGACTGCCGCCACCTAGACGACCTGGGGTGTGCGGTGCGGGAGGCGGTGGAACGGGGGGAAATCGCCGCGGCACGCTACCGGCGCTACCGGAAACTGATGGAAAAGCTGCCGGAAATTTCTTAGAACTGCCGCCGCCCCTCGAAAGCATGGGCCAGGGTGTTGGCGTCCAGATATTCCAGCTCGCCGCCCACCGGCACGCCGTGGGCGATGCGGCTGACGGTGACCCCGTGGCGGCGCGCCATCTCGCCGATGTAATGGGCGGTGGCCTCACCCTCGACGGTGGAGTTGGTAGCCAGGATCAGCTCTTCGACCTCTCCTTCCTCCAGGCGTCGCTCCAACAGATCCAGGCCCAGCGCTTCCGGGCCGATGCCGTCGAGCGGCGACAGATGGCCGTGGAGGACGAAAAAGAGCCCCTTGAACACCGTGGCCTGATCGATGGCCAGCACATCGGCGGGCGTCTCCACCACACACAACAGACTGCGGTCCCGGGCCGGATCGCTGCAGCGGGCGCAAACCCGGTTCTCCGTCAGGGTGCGGCAGGACTGGCAGCGACCGATCCGCTCCAGGGCCTCGGTCAAGCAGGCGGCCAGATGACGAGCGCCGTCACGGTCCTGCTGCAACAGATGGAACGCCATGCGCTGGGCACTGCGCGGCCCCACGCCGGGCAGACAGCGCAGCGCCGCCATCAGGCGGTGCAGGCAGTCACCCCGGTCCATCCCTCAGAAAGGCAACTTCATGCCGCCGGGCAACTGGAAGCCGCCGGCCAGCTCGGCCATCTTTTCCTCCTTCATCCGGGAGACCTTGTGGACCGCATCGTTGACCGCCGCCGCCACCAGATCCTCCAGGATTTCCTTGTCCTCCTCCCGGAACAGGCTGTCGTCGATGGTCAGACGGAGCACTTCCCGCTTGCCGTTCATGACCACTTTCACCAGACCGCCGCCCGCCTCTCCCTGGACTTCGGCGCTTTCCAGCTCCTCCTGAGCCTGGCGGAATTTTTCCTGCATTTCCTGGGCCTGCTGCATCAGGGCGCCAAGTGGATTTTTCATCGCGCTTGCCTCATATCTGCCAAAGGTTAATCGTCATCCAGCGGCCGGGTGCTCCCCGGCACGATTTCGGCATCGAAGGTCTCCATCAGCGACTTCACCGTCTCGTCGCCGGCGATGGCCCGTTCGGCCGCCGCCTGTCGCTCCTGCCAGTGGCGCTGCCGTCGGGCCGCCAGGGTTTCCCCCGGGGCCTGACCGATGCGGATCTCCAACTTGACCGGCCCCTGCAGCACCGTGCGGAGTCCTTCGGCCAAACGGGCCTTGAGCCCGTCGCTGGCCAGATGCTCGAAAGCCGGGTCCAACACCAGAACACAGCGCTGCGGATCGATCCGTTCCGGCACGCAGTGATGGGCCAACTCCTGCACCATTCCCGGCAACCGCATCCGCTTCACCAGCGCCGCCCAGTCCGCAGGCGGACTTTCGGCCGCCGTCTCCGCTTCGACGGTTTCGGAGCGTGGAAGATCCTCAGGCCCCGGTGCCGGCTCATCGGATTCCGCCGCCTTCGGCACGGGCGCTTCCCGGGACGGCAGCGCGGGGCGGAAGGCCAACATGCGTAGCAACACCATTTCGAAGCCGGTACGCGGGTCCGGAGCCCACGGCAGATCCTTCTGACCGATCAGGGCGATCTGATAGTACAACTGCACGTCCTCTGGCGCCAGTTCCCGGGCCCGAGCCACGATCCAGTCGCGCTCCTCGTCCTGGGCTGCGGTTTCCGGCAACTGCTGAGCCAGGGCGATGCGATGCAGCAGTCCCAGCAACTCCCGGAGCACCGCGGCGAAGTCGGCCGCGTCGGCGGCCAGTCGCGCCACTTCGGCCACCACCTTGCCGGCGTCCGCAACCGCCAGCGCCTCCACCAGTCCCTTCACGGAACGCCGGGTGACGCCGCCGAGCATCTCCGCCACCTCCCCGCTCCGGACCCGCCCGCCGCCGAAGACGATGGCCTGGTCGAGCAGACTCAGGGCATCGCGCAGGCTGCCGTCGGCCGCTCGGGCCAGGAGCTGCAACGCCTCCCGCTCGAAGGCGATACCCTCGGCGGTCAGGATCTCCTCCAGGCGGGCGGCGATCCGTGCCGGCGGCAGCTTGGTGAGACTGAACTGCAGGCAGCGCGACAGCACGGTCACGGGAATCTTCTGGGGATCGGTGGTAGCCAGCAAGAACTTGACGTGGGGGGGTGGCTCCTCCAGAGTCTTGAGCAGGGCGTTGAAACTGTGGCTCGAGAGCATGTGGACTTCGTCGATCAGATAGATCTTGTAACGCCCCGCGGCGGGGGCGAACTGGGCGTTCTCGAGCAGTTCCCGGGTGTCCTCCACCCGGGTGCGGGAGGCGGCGTCCACTTCGATCAGATCGGCGAAACGCCCCTCGTCCACCGCCCGACAGACGTCGCACCGGCCACAGGGCTCGCCTTCCTGCACCTGGCCGCAATTGAGCGCCTTGGCCAGAATGCGGGCGATGGTGGTCTTGCCCACCCCCCGGGTGCCGGTGAACAGATAGGCGTGGTGAATGCGGTCGTGGATCAGGGCGTTGCGCAACGCCTTGACCACGTGGGACTGGCCGGTGATCTCGGAAAAGCGGCGCGGCCGCCACTTGCGGGCCAGGGCCTGATAGCTCATGGGCGTGCCTGTGGAATAAGGTGGCGGGCCGCGCCAGCCGCACCCCGGCACACGAATCGGCTGCTACCGTTGCTCCCTTCCGGGCCTGGCGGGGTTCACAGCCTATCGTTGCGAGGGGACCGACGCGGCCCACCATGGAACCGTCGAGCTGAAAGGATCAGCGCTAAATCATGTATTATCCCTACCCAGATGGGACAATGCAACCACGCTTACCCGATTCTCAATACCTATCCACTCGGGTTTCCGGGAACCGGAAAGGCAAGCCCCGTCTCGCCGGACTACCCCGTGCTATCATATTTCCCGATCGATCTCTCAAGACCGCCATGTCTGCCATCGAACTTTACGAAAAACTTTCTTCCGCACCAGACGACAAAACTCGGGCGCGCATCATCGCCGAAGCCTTCGAGGCCCTGGAGGAACGCTATCCTCATCTGGCCGATGTGGCCACCACCCGGAACCTGCGGGAAACCGAATTGCGCCTGCTCAAGGAAATCGAGCAAATACGCGCCGATCTGACCGTCGAGATCGAAAAAAACCGCACCGAAATCGAAAAGATCCGCGCCGATCTGACCGCCGAAGTCGAAAAAAACCGCACCGAAATCGAAAAGATCCGCGCCGACCTGACTGCCGAAATCGAAAAAGTCCGTGCCGACCTGACTGCCGAAATCGAAAAAAACCGCACCGAGATCGAAAAGATCCGTGCCGACCTGCGGGAAACCGAACTGCGTCTGCAGAAGGAAATCGACAAGGTCCGACTGGAAATCAAGGCGGTGGAGGTCCGTCTCACCCAAGCCATTCACCGCCAGACCCTCTGGGTCGTCGGCTCCGTCGGCGCCATCATCGCCTTCATCCGCCTCCTGGAATGGCTCCTGACCCATCTACCCCGATGACGACCGTTTTCTTGCCCGGGCGCCGGGAGATGGCTCTCCCTCTCGGATAGAGCAACACGCCGGCGGAAGCGCTCACCAAGGCGCCAGCTCGTCACGGATACGCCGCGCCGCCTCGACACAAATCTCCAGGGGATGTACCCAGGCGACCCGCACGTACCCTTTTCCGGGATTGACGCCGCCGACCTCCCGGGCCAGAAACGAACCTGGCAACACAGTGACATGGTGACGGGCGTAAAGCCGGCGGGCGAACTCGGCGTCGTCCCCCGGCACCTCGAGCCAAAAGTAGAAACCGGCCGGGGGCACCGTAACCTCGCCCACCTCACCGAGAACCGCGGCAGCCGCGGCGAAGCGCTCGCGATAAGCCCGCCGGTTGCGTTCCACGTGGTCCTCGTCACCCCAGGCGGCGATGCTGGCATGCTGAACCGGCAACGGCATGGCGCAACCGTGATAGGTGCGGTAACGGAAATAACGCCCCAGCACGCCGGCATCCCCGGCGACGAAACCGGAGCGCAGTCCCGGAGCGCTGGAACGCTTGGACAGGCTGTGGAACACCACGCAGCGGGAAAAGTCCTCACGGCCCATCTCCGCCGCCGCCTGGAGCAGCCCCGGCGGCGGATCACCGTCGTGCAGTTCGCTGTAACACTCGTCGCCGGCGATGACGAAATCGTAGCGGTGGGCCTTTTCGATCAGATCCTGCAATCGCTCCAGATCGATCACCTGCCCGGTGGGATTGTACGGGGAACACAGATACAGCAATTGACAGCGCCGCCAGACCGATTCCGGCACCGCGTCGAAATCCGGCAGCCATCCCGTGGCGGCCGTAGCGTTGAGATAGTACGGCTCCGCCCCCGCCAGCAACGCCGCCCCCTCGTAGATCTGATAGAAAGGATTGGGCATTGCCACCAGGGGGCGGCTGGACGGATCGATCACCGCCTGGGCGAAGGAAAACAACGCCTCGCGGGTGCCGTTGACCGGAAGCACCTGGGTCTCTGGATCGATTCCGGGCAGCCGGAAGCGCCGCTGCAGCCACGCGGCGATGGCCTCCCGCAAGGCCGGCAACCCCCGGGTGGTGGGATATTTAGCCAGGCCGTGGAGATGACCGATGACCGCCTCGCTGACGAAATGGGGCGGTGGATCCTGGGGTTCGCCGATGGACAGGGCGATGTGGGGCATGTCCGCAGGCGGTTCGACGCCGACCTTGAGACGGGCCAGTTTTTCGAAGGGGTAAGGATGCAGCTCGGCGAGATGGGGATTCATTCATTCCTCCAGCAAACGGATCAGATCCGCCTTCAAGGCGTCGGGGGGCGTGGTGCTGCGGGCCAGCAACCGGGCCCGGCCCCGGCGGTCGAAAACAACGATGACGTCGCTGTGGATCACCGTATGGCCGGTAGCGGTCTTCTCCCGGCGGTAGCCGAGGAAATAACGCCGCGCCAGGGCGTCGAGCTGCGCCGGGGTACCGGTCAGACCCACGAACCAGGGGCCGAAGCGGCGGACGTAGGCTTCCAGGACCTCGCCGCGGTCGTGCTCGGGATCGAGGCTGACGAACAACACCCGGACGTTCTCCTCGCTGCCCTCGATCTCCCCCAGCACCGTCGCCAGGCGGGCCAGGGTGGCGGGACAGACGCCCGGGCATCGGGTGAAACCGGTGAACAGGAGAACGATCCTGCCGCGCCAGTCGCCGCCGTGACAGACCTGCCCGGCCGTGTCGGTCAAGGTGAAATCCAGCGGCGGTAGCTTGCCGCTGACGTCGGTGGTGCGCCAGGCGGGTGGACGGCTACAGGCGGCCACCGCCAGGCCGAGCAGCAGGGGCAAGACCATTATTTTGCCGAAGCGCACTGTGCTAACCTTTAAAAACCGGATCATCGAAAACGTTTATTATACCCATGCAAAGACGCCCGCCCGTTTCCGAAAGGCGCTCTTGCTCGTAAATTCCGACGACCCCAACCCCGGAAGGACATACCGATGCGCTCACGATCCCGAACCGCCGAAATCCTATCCCTGTTGTTCGCTTGCTTGCTACTGCTCGCCGGCGGCTGCTCGAAGCCGCTCACCGACACCGAACACCTAGCCAGGGCCGAGAGCGCCCGGGAGAAGGGTGACCGGCGCACCGCGGTCATCGAGCTCAAGAACGCCCTGCGGCAAAACCCCCGCAACATCGAAGCCCGCCGTCTGCTCGGCATCCTGCATCTGGAAACCGGCGACAGCGCGGCGGCGGAGAAGGAGCTGCGGCGCGCCGTCGAACTTGGGCTGACGAAAGACGCCGTTCTGCTGCCCCTGGCCGAAGCCCTGCAGTCGCAGGGTAAGCACCAAGAAATCCTCGACGAGATCGAAGCGTCCCCCCAACTCCCACCCCAGGATCAGGCGACGGCGATCGCCTATCGCGGCGACGCCTGGCTGGCCCTGGGCAAGCCTGACAAGGCCAAAGCTGAATACCGCCGGGCCCTCGAGATCGATCCCCGCTCTCCCCGCGCCAGACTGGGGCTGGCCTACCTGGCCGCCGCCGAGCGGGATCTGAACCGAGCCCTGACGCTGGTGGACGAGGCCCTGAAGACCGCCCCCGAGGAAGGACGCCTGTGGCGCTACAAGGCCGAACTACACCGCCGCTTGGGGGAACTGAAAGAGGCCGAAGCCGCCTACGGCAAGGCCGTCGAATATCTCCCGGTCAAGGCGCTGGCGCGGGCCAACCGCGCCCTGGTGCGCATCGACCTGAAGGATTTCGAGGGTGCCGCCGAGGACATCGACATCCTGAAACGGACCGCCCCCAAATTCCATCTGACCCATTTCGCCGCCGGTTACCTCAAGCTGGCCCAGGGCGAATTCGACAAAGCCAAAGAACCGCTGGAAAAGGCTCTGTCCCTCAACGACCGCTACCCCTTCACCCATTTCTATCTCGGTATCGTCGCCCTGGAGCAAGGGGCGCTGGAACAGGCCGACGCCCACCTGACCCGCTTCAAGGCCATGCTGCCGGGGCTGGTCCAGGGTTACCAGGTCCTCGCCCTGGTCAAATACCGGGAACGAGACTACCCGGCCGCCCGCGCGCTGCTGCGTCCGGTCCTGCTGAGCCGTCCCGACGATCCCTTCGCCCTCAACCTGATGGCCAACATCGAACTGGTCACCGGCCATCCCAAAGAAGGACTGGAATATCTCCAGAAACTGGCGCAACGGCACCCCGGCTCCCCCCAGGTCCAGACCCGCCTGGG
>JALSGR010000008.1 GCA_026982635.1 Methylothermaceae bacterium
CGAATCCGGCGCCGATATAGAAACCATTCTGTCCTTTCGCCGCAGAACCGGTGGGATCAGGCAGGACGTCCTTGCCGCGATCGGTCATCGCCCGCGCATAACCACCGCGGAAGAAGATCATGCTGTCGCCGGCGCCGGAAATGCCCCCGGCCTGCTGCTTCCACTCTTCCAGCTCCATCACCTTCTCGTGATGCATCTGGGAATGAGCCTTGAGATCGGCCAGTTCCTGCTTCAGCAGTTTCAACTGATTTTCCAACATGCGGATGCGGGCCTCGGCATCGTTGTGGCTGTGACCCTCGTGAGCCAGCACCTGGGGGGCCGCGACGATGGCCGCCACCGCCGCACTGTGGACCAAGGCCTGGTGAATCTTCTTTATCGCTTTCATCTTTACCATCCTCCCCTTAAGTAAGTAGTGGAACGATCGTCGAACGACGAGATCGTTCTTGTTTCATCTCCGCTGCTTTTTTTGTAAAAAAGCAACATCGTGACGATTCCAATGCTAGCAGACAACTTTCACAGGGGCAATTATTTTGCGATAATCGAACCCGGCTCGGACTCACCTCCGATCTGCCGGGCGGTTGGATCGGTGTCGTGGATTTACAACGATCCGGACTATCCCGTCGCACGAGCAAGAACCCCGAGCGGTGGTTTCGGAAACATCATGAAAAAAACGCCGATGCGAATAGGAATGCGCCCGCCGGTCTTTATCCTGTTGCACGATCTATCGATGATCGCCCTCGCCTGGCTCGGGGCCTTCTGGCTTCGTTTCAATCTGGAACCACCGCCCCCGAACGTCTGGCGGTCCAGCCTCGAAGCGCTCCCCTGGGTCCTGGGAATCCAGGGAGTGATCCTGGCATACTACGGCCTCCATCGCGGCGTCTGGCGCTACGCGTCGTTCCACGATCTGCTCAAGATCGCCCAGACCATCGCCGCCGGCACCGCCGTCGCCACCACGGTCCTGTTCTTCCACGAGTCCCTCAATGGTGTGCCCCGCTCGATTCCCGTTCTGTACGGCCTTCTCGCCCTGGCCTTGTTGGGCGCCCCCAGATTCCTGTTCCGTCTTCTCTACGCCCAGCGTTCCGATACCCCGCCGGAGAAGAAACGGGCTCTGATCGTCGGGGCCGGCAGCGCCGCCGAAACCCTGATCCGGGAACTGTTGAACGATCGCAAGGCCGAATACCGCCCGATCGTTCTGGTGGACGACGATCCACGCAAGAAAGGGCGTCAGATCCGAGGGATCCGGATCGCGGGGAACTGCCGCAAGATTCCCAAACTGGTGGCGAAACACGCCATCGACTGCATCCTGATCGCCATTCCGTCGGCGACCAACGAACAGATGCGCCGGATCGTCCGGTACTGCGAGGAAAGCGGTGTCCCCTTCCTAACCCTACCCTCGTTCCGCGAAACGCTCCCCTGCAGCCAGGCGATCCGCAATCTGCGCCAGGTGTCCATCGACGATCTGCTGGGCCGCGCCCCCAACGAATTGGACTGGCTCTCCATTCATGCCCACCTGCAGAGCAAATCGGTCATGGTCACCGGCGGGGGCGGCTCGATCGGCTCGGAACTGTGCCGGCAACTAGCCGCCCTGCCGGTCTCGCGGCTGGTCGTTCTCGACAACTGCGAATTCAATCTCTACAAGACCGAGGCCAAGCTGAAAGAGGAGTTTCCCCACCTGGAGATCGTCGCCAAACTAGGCAGCGTCACCGACGAGGCGGCGGTCGATCACCTTTTCAAGATCTATCAACCCCAGGTGGTGTTTCACGCCGCCGCCTACAAGCACGTGCCGCTGTTGGAAGACCAGATCCGGGAAACCGTTCTCAACAACGTGATCGGCACCCACATCGTGGCCCAGACCGCCCTGCGTCACGGCGTGGAGGAATTCGTCCTCATCTCCAGCGACAAGGCGGTGAACCCCTGCAACGTCATGGGGGCGACCAAGCGGGCCGCCGAGATGCTGTGCCAGAGCTACAACACCCTGGAGGTCACCCGTTTCATCATCGTCCGCTTCGGCAACGTGCTCAATTCCGCCGGCAGCGTCGTACCCTTGTTTCAAGAACAGATTCAAGCCGGCGGCCCGGTCACGGTCACCCACCCGGAAGTCAGCCGCTACTTCATGACCATCCCGGAAGCCTGCCAGCTCATCATGCAGGCGGCGGCCATCGGTGAAGGCGGCGAGGTCTTCGTGCTCGACATGGGGGAACCCATCAAGATCAGCTACCTGGCCGAACAGATGATTCGCCTCTACGGCAAGCGCCCAGGCATCGACATCGAAATCCGCTACACCGGTCTCCGGCCCGGGGAGAAGCTGACCGAGGAACTGTTCCACAACCACGAATACCTGATCGAGACACCTTATCCCAAGTTGATGCTGGCCCGATCGCCGGTATGCGATCCCAAGATCATCGAGAAATTCCTCTCTCAGTTGTGGAAAACCTGCCAGAACTACGACGAGCCGCAGGCCTTGATCCTGTTGCAGGCACTGGTGCCGGAATACCGCCGCCATCTGGAACAGGGGGCACCGGCGGAACGACACCGGCAATCCCCTGAACCGATCTACCATGAGGAATCGAAATGAGCATCCGCATCCGAACCCTCGAAGATGCCATCGACCACGCCAGGCGGCGTCTGAAACAGGCCGGCATCCGCCTGTTGGAAGAACCCTACTTCGAGGGGTGAGCGTTTCTGCGGGGACCGAAAAGCGCGGTACCGACCCGCACCAGCGTCGCCCCTTCGAGGATCGCCGCCTCCAGGTCCCCGGACATACCCATCGACAGGGTATCCAGATCCAGACTCAACGAGTCACGCAACTGACGCAGCAACCGAAAAGGTCGGCGTTGGGCCTCGCGATCCATTGCCGGCGCCGGTAAGGTCATCAATCCCCGTAGCCGCAGCCGGGGCAGTCGCATCACCGCCCGGGCCAGTTCCGCCACTTCGTCGGGCGCCACTCCCGCCTTGCTCGCCTCGCCGCTCACGTTGACCTGCAGGCAGACGTTGAGGGGCGGCAGCCAATCGGGCCGTTGCGCGCTCAGACGTCTGGCGATCTTGAGGCGATCGACGCTGTGAACCCAGTGGAAGCGACAGGCGATCGGCCGGGTCTTGTTGGACTGGATCGGCCCGATGAAATGCCAGGTGATGTCGCAATGGGCCAGCGCTTCCTGCTTTTCCAGGGCCTCTTGAAGATAATTTTCCCCGAAATGACGCACCCCCAGCCGGTAGGCGGCCAGCAACCGTTCCGGCGGCTGGGTCTTGCCCACGGCCACCAGAGTCACTTCGTCCCGGCGCTCGGCAGCGATCAGCGCCTCGTCGATCCGGGCCTGGAGATGTTGCAAACGCCGTTCCATCGGCTCGTCCGCCCCATACGCATCACCGAGCCAGCGGCGTTGCGGGGAAACGAGCGAGGCTGGGCTATACTTGCAGGAGTCATCATCCATTCGTCCGAGGAGTGTCGTCATGGATATCGCCGAGTTGTTGGCCTTTTCCGTCAAGAACAATGCCTCCGACCTGCACCTGTCCGCAGGGCTGCCACCGATGATCCGGGTCGACGGCGACATCCGCCGCATCAACGTGCCGCCGCTGGAACACAAGGAAGTCCACGCGCTGGTCTACGATATTATGAACGACAAGCAGCGCCGGGACTACGAGGAGTATCTGGAAACCGACTTTTCCTTCGAATTGCCCGGCATCGCCCGTTTCCGCGTCAACGCCTTCCATCAGGACCGCGGCGCCGCCGCGGTGTTCCGCACCATTCCCTCCAAAGTCCTGACCCTGGAAGATCTGGGCTGTCCTCCGTTCTTCCGCGAGGTGACCCAGAAGCCCCGCGGCCTGATCCTGGTCACCGGTCCCACCGGCTCCGGTAAATCGACCACCCTGGCGGCGATGATCGACTATATCAACTCCAACAATTACGCCCACATCCTCACCATCGAGGACCCGATCGAATTCGTCCATCAGAGCAAGAAGTCCCTGATCAACCAGCGGGAAGTCCACCGCGACACCCTCGGTTTCAACGAAGCGTTGCGGTCGGCGCTGCGCGAAGACCCGGACGTGATCCTGGTGGGGGAAATGCGGGATCTGGAAACCATCCGCCTGGCGCTGACCGCCGCCGAAACCGGCCACCTGGTGTTCGGCACCCTGCACACCTCCTCGGCCGCCAAGACCATCGACCGTATCATCGACGTGTTCCCGGCGGCGGAAAAGGCCATGATCCGCTCCATGCTGTCGGAATCCCTCCAGGCCGTCATCGCCCAGACCCTGCTGAAGAAGATCGGCGGCGGACGGACGGCGGCCTGGGAGATCATGGTGGGAACCCCGGCGATCCGCAACCTGATCCGGGAGGACAAGGTGGCCCAGATGTATTCGGCGATCCAGACCGGACGCAAGGACGGCATGCAGACCCTGGACCAGCATCTGCAGGAACTGGTGGACAAGGGAATCATCTCGCGCCAGACCGCCCGGACCAAAGCCGTCAACAAGGCCGCCTTCTGAAGCGGAAGGAGTCACACCATGAACATCGAATCGTTGCTGACCCTGATGGTGCACAAAAAGGCGTCGGACCTGTTCGTCATCGCCGGCCGCCCTCCCTGCCTCAAGATCAACGGCAAGGTGGAGCCGGTGGGCCCCAAGACGCTCAACGACGCCCTGGCCCGGGAGCTGGTGCTGAGCACCATGGACGCCCGCCAACGGGACGAATTCGAAAACGCCCGCGAGTGCAACTTCGCCATCAGCATGGAAAACCTGGCCCGCTTCCGGGTCAGCGCCTACTATCAACGCAACAGCCCGGCCATGGTGATCCGCCGGATCCAGGATTACATTCCGGATCTGGAGGAGCTGAATCTGCCTCCGATCCTCAAGGAACTGTCCATGACCAAACGGGGCCTGATCATTTTCGTGGGCGCCACCGGCACCGGCAAGTCCACCTCCCTGGCGGCGATGATCAAACACCGCAATCACAACAGCTCCGGGCACATCATCACCATCGAAGACCCGATCGAGTACACCCACAGCCACGCCGGCTGCATCGTCACCCAGCGCGAGGTGGGCACCGACACCGAATCCTACGAAGTGGCCCTCAAAAACACCCTGCGCCAGGCCCCGGACGTCATTCTGATCGGCGAGATCCGCAGCCGCGAGACCATGCAGCACGCCATCACCTTCGCCGAAACCGGTCACCTGTGCCTGTCCACCCTGCACGCCAACAACGCCAACCAGGCCCTCGACCGCATCCTGCATTTCTTCCCCGAGGACATGCACAGCCAGCTGTTCATGGATCTGTCCCTCAATCTCAAGGCCATCATCGCCCAACAACTGATCCGGCGGGCCGACGGGGAAGGCCGCTATCCGGCGGTGGAGATCCTGATCAACACCCCCCTGGCCTCCGACCTGATCCGCAAGGGGGAGGTCCACAAGCTGAAGGAACTGATGAAACGTTCCCGCGAACAGGGGATGCAAACCTTCGACCAATGCCTGTACGATCTCTACCGCGCCGGCAAGATCAGTTACGAGGACGCCCTGGCGGCGGCGGACTCCCGCAACGAGGTGCGCCTGATGATCAAACTGGGCGCCGAAGGCGGGGCGGACAAGTACGGTGCCCTAAGCGACCGAATGCACCTGGTCGAAGACGATTGATCCTGCCGGATCGGCGTAGACCACCCGGCCGTCCACCAGGGTGCAAAGCACCCGCCCCTTCAGGGTTCTGCCCCAGAACGGGGTGTTTCTTCCCCGGCTCCGCCAGCAGGATTCCCCGACCTGCCAGGTGGCCTCCGGGTCGAACACGCACAGATCGGCGGGCAACCCCGGCCGCAACCGCCCGGCGGGTAGGCCGAGGACGTGGGCCGGTCCCAGGGTGAGACGGGCAACGGCCCGGGGCAGGGTGAGCACCCCTTCGGCCGTCAATTCGACCATCAGCGACAGCAGGGTCTCGACCGCGGCAATCCCGGGGGCCGTGTCGGGAAAGGCGTCGAGTTTGGCGTCGGCCTCGTGGGGCTGATGATCGGAACAGACCGCCGCCACCGCCCCCTCGGCCACCGCCCGCCGCAGACCGTCGCGATCGGCCACGGTCCGCAGGGGGGGCATGACGTGGACCATGGGATCGAAGCCGTCCACGTCCGCCTCGCTCAAATGCAGTTGATGGGCGGCAACGTCGCAACTGACCGGCAACCCTTCGGCAGCGGCGGCGGCGATCATGGCGGCCGCCCGACCGGTGCTGAGGCAGGAAAAATGCACCCGGGTGCCGATCTCCTCCACCAGCGCCAGTATCTGGGCCACCGCCACCGTCTCGGCGCTGGCCGGAATCCCCGGCAGCCCCAACCGGGTCGCCACCGCCCCTTCGTGCACACAACCGCCGGCGGCGAGCCACTCGTCCAGGGGACGGACGAACACCGTCAGATCGTAAGTGGCGGCATATTCCAGAGCCCGGCGCCACACCAGGGAATTGCGCAACGGGCGGGTGCCGTTACCGACCACCCGGCAACCCGCCTGCCTGAGGGCGTACATTTCGCTGAGCGATTCACCGTCCAGGTTCCGGGTCAGGGCCCCGACCGGGATCAGTTTGGCCCGGGCCGCCGCCTGGGACCGCTCCCGGACCAGTTCGATCACCGCCGGGGTGTCGGCGACCGGCTCGGTCTCGGGGGAACTGCAGAGCGTGGTCACCCCACCCTTGACGGCGGCGGCCGTCTCACTGGCGATGGTTCCCTTGTGTTCCAGGCCGGGTTCGCGGAGGTGGACGCTGAGATCGATCAGACCTGGGGCGATGACGGCTCCCAGAACGTCGAATTCGCGCTCCGGGGTGAAATCGGCCGGAGCCGCCCCCACCGAGACGATGCGGCCGTCGGCGACCCAGACGCCGCCGGGAGTCAGGGTTTCGTTCTCCGGATCGAGCAGCCGTCCGTTGAGAAGGGCGATCTTCATCCCTGCACCGCCCCCATCGTCAGCGCCATGACCGCCATGCGAAC
>JALSGR010000009.1 GCA_026982635.1 Methylothermaceae bacterium
CTGAACAGGAGGATTTCCTGAGCGGCGGTGGCGGGAGCGGTCGATTCGGCCCAGGTTTTGAAATCGAAACGAGCCCGGCGCACCGTATCGCCGTCCCGCAGCGGCACGATCAGGAAGGGCCGGCCGACGGCGGCGATGCGGGGGGTGAATCGCTTGGTTTCGATGTCTGAAGGTTTCAGGCTCAGCATGCGGGCCAGTTCCTCGGTCGGCGGCGCGAAGCGGTCCACCACCGGCTCCACGGTCATGGCGAAGGTGACCAGTTTCAATTCCCCTCGGTCGCGGATGAAGTGGAGCGGCAGCACACCGCGGCGGGTGGCGATGGAAAGCGGAGCATCGCTGCCGGTGTCCTCGTCGCGGACGTGGTCGAGCACGTAACCGGCGGCGACGATGGCCTGGGCGGCGAAGTTCATTTCCCGATGGGGATTGAAGATCCGTCCCCGCCAGGTGGCTTCCCCGCCGCCGGACTGAAGGAAGATGGTCTGGGGCAGGTTCAGTTCCCCGGCCAGCTTCAGCATCTGCAGGCCGTCGAGTCCGCCGGCGTCGGGAAAGACGCCGATCTGGGCGCCGCTGAAGGGGTGACGGGTGAAGGCGTCGGCGATGTAGTAGGTATATCGGCTCATGGGCGTTTCTCCCCGTCGGGTATTTGGACCTGGACCCGGCCGCCTTCGATGCGCACCGGATAGACGGGCACCGAGACGGTTTCGTCCTCGATGCAGCGGCCGCTTCTGAGGCTGAAATGGTGCTTGTAGACCGGGGATGCCACCACCGGTTCACCGCCGATGTCGCCGGTCAGGCCCCGCGACAGGACGTTGGCGTGGCTGAAAGGGTCGTAGTTGCCGATGGCGAACACTTCGCCCAGTTTCGGCAGATGGAAGATGGCGATCTGGCGGCCGGCCACCAGGGCGCAGACGCCGGCGTCCGGTTCCAGATCGGAGACGTCACAGACGTCCACCCAGGTTGCGGTTTGGGATGCGGTTGTTGCGGTCATGTTGGTCCTTTGATTTGGTTTTTTACCGCAGATCGCAGAGGAAAATTTTAAACTCTGCGCCCTCTGCGTCTCTGCGGTAAGTCAAACTCAGGAAGCTTCTTCCAGCTCGACGGGAATGCCTTTGAGGCGGTGTTTTTCCTCCGGCGTGGCCGGGCGGATCTGGCCGCGTTCCTCGACGAAGACCACGTTGTCGTCGCCGCCTTCGGCGTTGACGAAGAAACGGAAGCGCTTTTTCAGGACGGCTTCGTTCTCCAGGGTCTTCTTCCATTCGCACTCGTAGGTTTCCACCAGATGCTGGATCTGTCTCTCCAGTTCGGCGCAGATGCCCAGCTTGTCGTCGATGATGACTTCCTTGAGGTAGTCCAGACCGCCTTCGAGGTTCTCCAGCCAGGTGGAAGTGCGCTGGAGGCGGTCGGCGGTACGGATGTAGAAGGCCATGAACCGGTCGATGTACTTGACCAGGGTCTCGTCGTCCAGGTCGGTGGCGAACAGGTCGGCGTGACGCGGCTTCATGCCGCCGTTGCCGCACACGTAGAGGTTCCAGCCCTTTTCGGTGGCGATGACGCCGATGTCCTTGCACTGGGCCTCGGCGCATTCCCGTGTGCAGCCGGAGACGGCCATCTTGATCTTGTGGGGGGCGCGGATGCCCTTGTAACGGTGCTCCAGGAAGATGGCCATGCCGACGCTGTCCTGGACCCCGTAGCGGCACCAGGTGGAGCCGACGCAGGATTTCACCGTGCGCACCGCCTTGGCGTAGGCGTGGCCGCTTTCGAAGCCGGCGTCGATCAGGTCCTTCCAGATGTGCGGCAATTGCTCGAGGCGGGCGCCGAACAGATCGATACGCTGGCCGCCGGTGATCTTGGTGTAGAGATTGTACTTCTTCGCCACCTCGCCTAGGGTGATGAGCTTCTCGGGGGTGATCTCGCCGCCGGGTACCCGCGGCACCACCGAGTAGGTGCCGTCCTTCTGCAGGTTGGCCAGGCGGAAGTCGTTGGTGTCCTGGAGCTTGAAATACTTGTCCGAGAGGACGTAGTCGTTCCAGTAGGAAGCCAGGATCGAGGCTACCGCCGGCTTGCAGATGTCGCACCCCAGACCGCGGCCGTGTTTTTCCAGCAACTCGTCGAAAGTGCGGATCTGCTCCACGCGGATGATGTGATACAGCTCCTGCCGGCTGTAGGGGAAGTGTTCGCAGATGTCTTTCTTGACCTCGAGACCGCGTTTTTCCAGTTCGGCGTCCACCACCGACTTGAGCAGGGCGGCGCAGCCGCCGCAGCCGGTGGAGGCCTTGGTCTCGGCCTTGATGTCGGCCAGCGCCACGACGCCCCGGTCGATGCAGGCGACGATCTGCCCCTTGGTGACGTTGTGGCAGGAGCAGATGGTGGCCGTATCCGGCAGCGCGTCGGGCCCCAGGCCGGCGGGAGCGCCTTCGGTGCTCGGCAGGATGAGGGCGTCGGGCGGCTGCGGCAGGTCGATGCCGTTCTGGTAGTACTGGAGCAGGGTGTCGTAGGCGGCGGCGTCGCCCACCAGCACCGCGCCGAGCAGTTTCCGGTTGTCGGGGCTGACGATCAACCGTTTGTAGACCTCGTCGTGCTCGTTCTTGTAGACGTAGCTGTGGGCGCCGGGGGTGCGGCCGTGGGAGTCGCCGATGGTGCCCACGTCCACGCCCATCAGCTTGAGCTTGGTGGAAAGATCGGCGCCGGTGAAGGCGGCTTCCTTGCCGTTCAGCAGGTCCACCACCACCCGGGCCATCTGATAACCGGGCGCCACCAGGCCGAAGATCTGGCCGTTCCACAGCGCGCATTCACCGATGGCGAAGATGTCCGGGTCGGAGGTGCGGCAATGATCGTCGACGACGATGCCGCCGCGGGGGCCGATCTCCAGGCCGGCTTGGCGCGCTAGTTCGTCGCGGGGACGAATGCCGGCGGAGAACACGATCAGGTCGGTTTCCAGCTCGTCGCCGTCGGCGAATTCCATCTTCAGGCGCTGGAACTTGCCGGGGGCGATGTTCTGGGTGTTCTTGCCGGTGTGGACCCCGACGCCGAGGGCTTCGATCTTGCGCCGCAGCATGGCACCGCCCTCCTCGTCGAGCTGGACCGCCATCAGCCGTGGGGCGAACTCCACCACGTGGGTTTCCAGCCCCAGATCCTGGAGGGCCTTGGCGGCCTCCAGCCCCAGCAGGCCACCGCCGACCACGGCGCCGATCCGGCTTTCCTCGGCCGTCCGGGTGATGGCCTCCAGATCCTCGATGGTGCGGTAGACGAAGCAGCCTTTGCGGTTGTGGCCGGGAATCGGGGGCACGAAGGGATAGGAACCGGTGGCCAGCACCAGCACGTCGTAAGGAACTTCGACGCCTTTCTCCGAGCGCACGATCTTGTGGGCCCGGTCGATGGCCACCGCCTTGTCGCCGAGATGGACGGTGACGCCGTGTTCCCGGTAGAACGCCTCGGTGGCCAGGGCGAGCTTGGCCGGATCCCGGGTCTCGAAGTAGGAGGTCAGATGGACCCGGTCGTAGGCCAGGCGGGGCTCCTCGCAGAAGGTGACGATTTCGAACTGCTTGGCGGCGTCGGTCTGCACCAACTGTTCGATGAAGTGGTGGCCGACCATGCCGTTGCCGATGACGACGAGTTTTTTGCGTTGCATGGAGATATTGCCCGCTGCAAGTTTTCGTTGAAAGATGTTAAGCATCAATCGTGCCACTTTTGGCGCGCTTGTTGCGTGTCCGGGGGCAAGTGCTTATTCTGTGGCCCACGGTTCCATCGTTCGCGGCAGGATCGATCCGTGCAATACTGGTTGAAGATGTACCGTTGGTCAGGATTGGTGCGTAGTGAATGGCGTTGTTCCAACATGGTGCATCTTGGGGCCGATCCATGGTTTTTCGGCTGAGGGATCCTGGGTGAGCTTCGTTCGGCGTGAACGTTTCCGCCGGTGGCTGGCGGTCACCGTGTTCGTCCATTCATGGTGGCTGTTCGCTCCGGCTCAGGCTGGAACCGTCACCGCCGCGGCGGCATCCAGCCTGCGGCCGGTGCTGGAAAGATTGCGCCAGGATTACCGCCAGCACGCCCGCGATGCCGAGGTTCGTCTGGTCTATGCCGCTTCGGGAACCCTGGTGCAACAGATTCGCCATGGCGCGCCCTATGCGCTTTTCTTCAGCGCGGCGCCGGAATTTCTTCGGCCTCTGGCGCGGGATGGGCGTATTTGCCAAGGGCCCGTGCTCATCGGTGAAGGGTATCTGGTGTTGTACGTGTCGAAGGGTGCCAAGGTTCCCCTCGATCCTTCCCTCATGGGGTTGAAACGATCACCCCCCCATCGTCTGGCGATTGCCGATCCGACGGTGGCCCCTTTTGGCAGAGTGGCCCGTCATGCCTTGGAGAAGGCCGGTGTCTGGCAGGCTCTGCGAGGGCGGCTGGTGTATGGCGAGAGCGCGGCTAAGGCGGCGCAGATGGCGCTTTCAGGGGCGGTGGAGGCGGCTCTGTTGCCACGCCATCTCGTCCAATCCGCTCCCTTCGAACGACGGGGACGGTGGGTGGCGGTGAAACGAAGCCTGTACCGGCCGACGCCCCTGTCGATGGTGTTGCTGTGCGGTGCTGGCGCGGCCGACCGTGATTTCTACATCTTCGTCCGTGACCGGCTGGCGGGTCGTGAAGCCGGCGGAACGGGGACGGGTCCGCGCTGATGGACTGGCAGGCGCTCTGGGTTTCGCTCCGCCTGGCCGCCTGGACCGTGGCCTTGCTGATTCCTGCGGCGGTTTTCCTGGCGCGTTTGTTGGCCTGGCGGCGGTTTCCCGGCCGTTTGGCGCTGGAGGCGGTGATCGCCCTGCCTTTGGTGCTCCCGCCCAGCGTGCTGGGATTTTATTTTCTGTCGTTCTTCAATCCCGGTGCTCCCTTGGGACGCTGGCTCATGGAGACGACCGGCACCACCCTGGTCTTTTCCTTTCCCGGTCTGGTGCTGGCTTCCCTCGTCTACAGCCTGCCTTTCGCCGTCCAGCCCTTGCTGCGGGCCTTCCAGGCGATTCCCCCGCAGCTGCGCGAGGCCGCCTGGTGCAGTGGGCTGGGGCCGTGGCGCACCTTCTGGAAGATCGAGCTTCCCCTGGCGCGGGGGGGGCTGTTATCCGCCCTGGTTCTGAGTTTCGCCCACACCCTGGGGGAATTCGGCGTGGTGTTGATGGTGGGGGGGAACATCCCGGGGCGGACACGGACGCTGGCGGTGGCCATCTACGACCGGGTGCAGGCGTTCGACGAGGCGGCCGCCGGGAGGATGTCGCTGTTTCTTCTGGGATTCTCCCTGATGGCGGTGATGGCGGTGTTCGCCGTCGAACGGCGCCGATGAAGCGGTTGCAGGTCGATATCCGCCAGCGCCGCCCGATTCCCCTGGAAGTCGGGCTCCATTGCGATCGAGGCGAGCTGTTGGCGTTGGTGGGGCCTTCGGGCAGTGGCAAGACCTCGGTGCTGCGCTGCATCGCCGGTCTGCACCATCCCACCGGCCGGATCGTGTGCGGCGGCGAGGTATGGCTGGACGACGCCCGGGGGATCGCCCTGCCACCCCAGCGCCGGCGGGTGGGGTTCGTCTTCCAGGATTACGCCCTGTTTCCCCATCTGACGGTGTTGCAGAACCTGACGCTGGCCTGTCGCCTGCCCGGCGATCGCGCCAGGGAAAAGGCGCGCCGGTGGTTGCGGCGGGTCCATCTGGCGGGTCTGGAAGATCGCCTTCCCGACACCTTGTCCGGCGGTCAGCGGCAACGGGTGGCGCTAGCCAGGGCGATGATGCGCGACCCTGCCGTGATCCTGCTCGACGAGCCCTTCTCGGCGGTGGATCAGGTCACCCGCCGGCGTTTGCGGCTGGAGATGGCCGAGCTCAAGCGGCGCTTGCGGATTCCCATGATTCTGGTCACCCACGACCTGGAGGAGGCGGAAATGCTGGCCGACCGGATGGCCTTGATCCACCGGGGGCGGATCTTGCAGCAGGGGCCGCCGGCCGAGGTGATGCTGCGTCCCGTCGATGCGGAGGCGGCCCGGCTGGTGGACATACGCAATCTCTTCCGGGGACGGGTGATCGCCGTGGACAGGGCGGGGGGCCGCTGTCGTCTGCGCTGGGAAGGGGGGGAACTGGAAGCGCCGTGGCGCAGATCCATCCCGGTCGGCGCCACGGTCGACTGGTGCATCCCGCCGGCCGGCCTGCTGCTGCATTCGCGTCGGCGGCCTTCGCGCGGCGTGCGCGAGAATCCGGTCCGGGGGCGTATCGTCGAGATCGTCCGTTTCGGCGGCCGGGCCCAGGTCGTCCTGGTGCCGGTTTCCGCCCCCGAAAGACGTCTTCATCTGGACCTGCCCTTGCACGTGGCGGAGCGGAACCGCCTGGCGGTGGGCGAACCGGTGGGGGTTTCCCTGCTTTCCCGGTTCATCCATCTGATGGCGCCGCGGCGGTAGATAAGGGATGTCAGCGGGGCTTGCGCCGCATCGCAGCCATGGAAAGCCCCATTTTTCTGCGCTGTTCCGTGGTCAGGTTTCGTTCCAGCCGCGGCAGAAAGTCCTCGTTTTCCCGCAGCAGATGCTCGCGTTGCTGCTTCTCGAAGCGGGCGGCCTTTTCCTCCAGTTGGCCGGGTAGCGGCCGGCCCGCCAGGATGGCCTTGAGGTCGATTTCCAGCACCCGCCAGGCTTCCTCGATTTCCTCGTGGTCCAGGGTGAGGCGTTCGATCATGCCGTCGACGAGCAGGTCCCGCCCCACCACGGCGGGAAACAGGGCCCGTTCTTCGTCCTGGTGGTGAAGGACGTTGGCGCGTTGGTAGTAGGCGTAGAGTTCCGCCAGGCGATTGGCCCGCCCGGGGTCGAGACCGTGGGTTTCGATCTCCG
>JALSGR010000010.1 GCA_026982635.1 Methylothermaceae bacterium
GATTCCCGGTTACCGCATCGCCCCGGGGCTCACCCCGGGCCTGTGGGTGTTCGTCCCCAAAATGCGCGGGATGGCCACGGTCGATGCCGTCAACCTCGACGCCGCTCCCCTGTTACGGGCTCCCTCGCCGCCCATCCGGGTGGAACAGGGGGACACCGTCTACCTGACTTTGGAAAACACCCATTACCTACCCCACACCATCCACCTGCACGGGGTCGATCATCCCTATCTCCAAGCCGACGGCCAGGGCAATGACGGCGTGCCGATCACCAGCGAAAAACCGTTGCTGCCGGGAGAGCGGCGCACATACATAATCCGGCCGCGCCGAGCCGGCACCATGCTGTATCACTGCCACGTCCAGACCGACAAACACATGCTCATGGGGCTGCAGGGCCTGTTCATCGTCGAGGAGAACCGTCCCGACAACTGGCTGCAGACCTTCAACGTGGGCGGCGGCAAGGTGCGCCATCCATCCCGCGCGGTCCGGGAAAAATACGCCCAGGAATACGATCTCCATTATCAGAGCCTCGACAAGGAACGCTACCGGCCGATTCAGGAATACAACGATCCCCGCCTGGTGGCCAAAGGGATGAACCGCGACTACGACATCACCGACAACGAGGAGGATTTCTTCCTCCTCAACGGCCGGGCCTTTCCCTATACGCTCCGCGACAGTTTGATCGTGGTGGAACCGGATCAGAAGATCCTGCTGCGGGTGGTCAACGGCCATCCCCATTCCCTGGGGCTGCACCTCCACGGCCACAAGGCCACCGCCATCGCCGCCGACGGCGTCCCCCTGGCTCAACCGGTCACCCGTGACGTCCACGCCCTGGCGCCGGCCCAACGCCTCGACCTGGTGCTGGACACCCACGACGACGGCCTCCACAGCTTCGGCCAGGGGGTCTGGCTGATGCACGACCATGCGGAAAAGAGCGTCACTTCCGACGGGGTCGGTCCCGGCGGCGACATCGGCATGGTGGTTTACCGGCGATATCTGGGTGACGACGGCATTCCCAAACTCCAGGGAATGGACCTGACACCGTTCTTCAACCTCGGCATGTTCCGACGGCAGATCCCGCTCTGGGCCCGCAGCGGCGCCTGGGAGATCTTCTCCGACACCGACCCACTCCCCCCGGACACCCTCCGGGTGATCCTTTCCGGAATCAGTCTGGGACTGGCGCTGGGACTGGCCTGGGCCTGTTGGCGGCGCTGGAGGCAACCATCATGATCCGTATACTCGCCTGGATTCTGCTATGGCTGCCCGTGGCGGCCCTTCCCGGGCACCGCATGGACATGGACAGCATGGTGATGAACGAGAACCCCACCCGCCTCCCCCAGGGTTGCGCCGAGATCGCCGGGGACCGGACCATCACCGTGCGGGCGGGGCGGAAATACGCCAAACCGTTTCCCGGTGTCGTGTTCGCCTACGACCGGCAGAGCTGGGAGGTGGCCCCCTGTACCCGGCTGACGGTACGCTTCATCAACGAGGACCACATCCGCCATCAGTTCATGGTGCACGGACTGCCGCCGGATCTCTACCCCATGGGAATGTTCACCATCGAGGTCTCCGGCCCCGGCGAGGAAACCGCCAGTTTCATCCTGCCGCCCTACAAGAAGACCTACCTGGTCCATTGCGACATCGCCCAGCACACCGAACACGGCATGAAGGCCCAGCTCAAAGTGGCTGGCGGTGACGGGGATCTGGCCAGCCTGCCGGGGCTGACCAAACCGGTGCGTCCCGACCGCTATCCGAGCCGATGGACCGGCCGCAGCCTTCTGTTGCTGGCGCTGGCCCTCTTCGCCGGTATGGCCCTGATATGGCTGGGGCGTTGGCTGATACGGGCCATGACGGAAGATCGGCCCTAGCCGGGATAACCGTCGGGATTTCGCGACTGCCAGCGCCAGGCGTCGCGGACCATGGCATCGATATCCTTTTCCGCGCGCCAGCCGAGTTCCCGGGCGGCGCGGGATGGATCGGCGTAACATTCGGCCACGTCCCCCGGACGGCGTTCCACGATGCGGTAGGGAATCCTCCGGCCGGTGACCCGCTCGAACGCCGCCACCATCTCCAGAACGCTGCACCCCTCCCCGGTGCCGAGATTGTAGGTGTGGACCCCCGATCCGCCGGCCAGCAGGCTTTCCACCGCCTTGACATGGGCCCGGGCCAGATCGACCACGTGGATGTAGTCACGCACGCCGGTACCGTCGCGGGTGGGATAGTCGCCGCCGAAGATGCGCAATTCCGGCAGCTTGCCCACCGCCACCTGGGTGATGTAAGGCATCAAGTTGTTGGGAACACCGTTGGGATCCTCACCGATCGATCCGCTCTCGTGGGCGCCGACCGGGTTGAAATAGCGCAGCAGGGTCACGGTCCAGGAAGGGTGGCGCCGACCCAGGCGGTCCGATTCCACCAGATCGCGGAGGATCTCCTCGATGAACAGCTTGGTGCGCCCATAGGGATTGGTGGGCTGCAGGGGAAAATCCTCGGTGATGGGAACAGCGGCCGGATCCCCATAGACCGTCGCAGAAGAACTGAACACCATCCGCTTGACGCCGTATCGGGCCATCACCTGACACAGATTCAACGTTCCGGCGACGTTGTTCTGATAATACAGCAGCGGCTTTTCCCACGATTCCCCCACCGCCTTGAGGCCGGCGAAGTGGACCACGATGCCGATGTCGGGATGGCGCTCGAACAGACGCTCCATGGCCGCAACGTCACCGATGTCGGCGCGAAAGAACGGTACCGGCCTGCCGGTGATCTTCTCCACCCGCCGGAGCGCTTCGATCTTGCTGTTGGCCAGATTGTCCACCACGACGATGTCGTGGCCGGCTCCCAGCAATTCCACGCAAGTGTGGCTGCCGATGTAGCCAGCTCCTCCGGTCACCAGGACACGCATCACAAGACATCCCCCTTCGGGTCGATTCTCCTCGGTATTGTAGCAGCAGACAGCTTCCTTAACCGCGGGGATGGAACTTCTCGTGCAGCGCCTTGAGACGCGCCTGGGCCACGTGAGTGTATATCTGGGTGGTGGACAGACTGCTGTGGCCGAGCAACATCTGCACCACCCTCAGATCGGCGCCGTTGTTGAGCAGATGGGTGGCGAAGGCATGGCGCAGGGTGTGGGGCGACAGGGGCTTGTCGATGTTCGCCTGGCGGGCGTAGCGCTTGATCAATTGCCAGAAGGCTTGGCGGGTCATCGGTCCCCCCCGCCGGGTGACGAACACGTAGTCGCTTCGTCTTTCCCCCAGAAGTTGAGGGCGGCCGTGGACGAGATAATCTTCCAACCGGTCGAGGGCCTCCTCCCCCAGGGGAACCAACCTTTCCTTGTCTCCCTTGCCCAGGAGACGCACCAGCCCCCGTTGGCTGTCCAGTTGGTGAAAACGCAGGACCACCAGCTCGGAAACCCGCAGACCCGCGGCGTACATCACCTCCAGCATGGCGCGGTCCCGCAACCCCAGGGGGTGGGAAGTGTCCGGCGCCGCCAGCAGGGCCTCCACCTGGGATTCGCTCAGAAACTGCGGCAGGCTGCGCCCAAGATACGGGGAATCGATGCCGGCACAGGGATTTTCCTCGATGAGCCGCTCGCGCACCAGATAATCGTAGAATTTGCGCAAGCTGGAAAGGATGCGGGCGCTGGTACGGGTGCTGGCGCCCTGATGAAACCGCCGACTCAGATAGCGGGAAACGCTCTCGGAAGTGGCCTGGCACAGCGGCTTTTGCAACCAGGCGGCGAATTGCCTCAAATCGCTGCCGTAGGCCTTGATCGTGTTGTCGCTCAGGCCCTCCTCCAGCCACAGGGCGTCGGTGAAACAGCGGATCAGGCGGGCGTCGTCATCCATGCCAGCCTTCATGACGCAGCAGACAGCGTTTGACGGCCAGCAGCGTCGGGGATCGGCCGGCGTAGCCTCCCAGACCATCCCTCGCCACCACCCGGTGGCAGGGGATCACAATGGGGCAGGGGTTGGCCCGGCAGGCCGCCGCAACCGCCCGAGGCGACGCATCGAGCTGACGCGCCAGTTGGCCATAGGTGCGGGTCTCCCCCGGCGGTATGGTCGACAACGCCCCCCAAACCCGAAGGCGGAACGGACTGGCCGACAGGGCGAGGCGGCAGCGAAACTGCACGGCGGGATCGTGAAAATAGGCCCGGATCTGGTCGGCGATCCGGACCAGCGTCGGACTTCGGTCGCCGGAAACCGGCCACTCGGGAAACCATTCCAGGGAAACCAACATCCCACCCCGCAGGGTGATGCCAAGGGGACCGCAGGGAGTCCACAAAGCTCCCCTCACCAGGGCGTCGTCGGACTCGCCACCTGCCAATTCGTGTTCCGGGGGCGGGAAAGGGTCGGTCAGATCTTCTCCTTGATCCGGGCGGCCTTGCCGCGGCGTTCCCGCAGGTAGTACAACTTGGCGCGGCGCACCTTGCCCCGACGCTTCACCGTGATTTCCTCCACCAGCGGGCTGTAGAGGGGAAACACGCGCTCGACGCCTTCACCGTGGGAGATCTTGCGCACCGTGAAGGAGGAGTTGAGCCCGCGATTGCGTTTGGCGATGACCACACCTTCGAAGGCCTGCAGGCGCTCACGGTTGCCTTCCTTCACTTTCACCTGCACCACGACGGTGTCCCCCGGGCCGAAATCGGGAATGGGCTTGTCGCCCAGTTTGGCCTGTTGTTCTTTCTGCAGCTGCTCAATGATATTGCTCATCGCTGTTTTCCTCTTGGAGTTTCATCTCGCTCTTGAATTCTTCCAGCAACCGGCGTTGCTCCTCGTTCAGCTCGAGGCGTTCGAGCAGATCCGGACGCCGGATCCAGGTGCGCCCCAAGGCCTGCTTCAGACGCCAGCGGGCGATGGCCTGGTGATCACCGCTCAAAAGCACCGCGGGGACCTTCTCACCCTCGAACTCCTCCGGACGGGTGTAGTGGGGATGATCCAACAGACCCGCCATGAAGGAATCCTGGCTCGCCGAGGCTTCGTGGTGGAGCACGCCGGGCAACAGACGCGCCACCGCGTCGATGACGACCAGGGCCGCCAGCTCACCGCCGGAAAGCACGTAATCGCCGATGGACCACTCCTCGTCGATTTCGCGTGTCACCAACCTTTCATCGACCCCTTCGTAGCGGCCGGCGACCAGGATGAGCCTGGGACAGCGGGCCGCCTCCTGCACCATCCCCTGATTCAGGGGCCTGCCTTGGGGCGACAGATAGATCACCCGGGCGTCCCGCGGATCCGCGGCCCTGGCGGCTCGAATCGCGTCACGCAACGGCTCGACCCTCATGACCATCCCCGGCCCGCCGCCGTAAGGCCGGTCATCCACGGTTCGGTGGCGGTCATGGGTGAAATCACGGGGATTCCAGGTGACCAGTTCCACCCGCCCACGTTCGACGGCACGCCCGGTCACCCCATAGCGACAGGCACCGGTGATCATTTCCGGAAACAGGGTAACGACGTCGAAGCGCATCCTCAAATCCTTTCCAGACGAGCTATCCGCCAACGCAACGCTTGCGCTTCCGGTTCAATAGTCCGGATCCCAGTCCACCCGGATCGTCCGGGCTTCTAGATCCACCTTCTCGATCACCCGTTCCCGAATCCAGGGAATCAAAATCTCCCTTCCAGCCTCCCCGTGAACGATGAGCACGTCGTTGGCGCCGGTTTCCAACAGATTGACGACCTGCCCCAGGTCGCGCCCCTGGCGGTCGACGACCCGCAGCCCGATCAGATCGGCCCAGTAATATTCACCCGCCGGCAGTTCCGGCAACTGGTCCCGGTCTATGTGAATCTTCGCCCCTCTCAACCGCTCGGCCTGATCCCGGGTGTCGATCCCCTCGATCTGCGCCACCACGCCTCTGCCCTGGCGCCGACCGGCCAACACCCTGACCTGCCGGCGCTCCCCCCGGTGCTCCAATTCCCAGGGGGAATAGCGCAACACGTTTTCCCGGGGCTGGGTGTGGGAATGGATTCTCACCCATCCCTTGATGCCGTAAGCCCCCGAGATTTCCCCGATGGTTATCCGCCGCGTCACTTCTCCTGTTCGGTGGGCTTGGCCTCGGCCGCCTGCATCTTGCGCCACTCACGCAACAGGCTTTTCACCCGATCGGTCATCTGGGCGCCCCGACCCAACCAGAACTCCACCCGGTCCATTTCCAGACGCAGGCGGGCGTCCCCGCCTTCCGCAAGCGGATTGAAATAACCGAGCCGCTCGATGTGACGGCCGTCGCGCTTGGCCCGCTTGTCTGCCACGACGACGTGATAAAAAGGACGTTTCTTCGCGCCGCTGCGCGCCAGGCGAATCGTTACCATAATGCTTCAGTCTCTCGTTCTTTCCGTTGTCGTTGATCGAATACCAGGTCAACCGACGTATTTTACCGGCTTTTCCCCGAATGTTAAGACGCACTGCCCAGCCACTTTTGGACGCTTCTCAATGGCCCGGGTTCTCGAGGACGTAGTCGAGCCACAGGTCGGTCAGCTTTTCCTGCACCGTGTTCTGACGCAGCCGGGCGTGGAGATGGTCGAAATCCACCCGGTCCAGTTCTTGATCCTGGTTGTAGCAGGAATAGACGAAGTATTCCTCACCGGTCGTCGGATCCACGTGGCGGCACAGGCACTGACCGCAGACGCCCTTGAGCATGCACTGCATCGGCGAGTTGATGGAACCGATGGCACTGTGCTGTCTCTTCAGATAGGGCGCCAGCACATTGTTGCGGGCTTCCTTGACCGCCTTCATCATCCGGTCGGAACCGATGACGATCAGGTGATCCACGTCGTCGAAGTGGATCGGCGTCGGCCCCAGCTCGCCTTT
>JALSGR010000011.1 GCA_026982635.1 Methylothermaceae bacterium
CCCTTTCAGTCCCAGATGCAGGGCCACGGCCTCGCCGATCTGCTGGCCCACGGTGCGCACCGGATTGAGGCAGGTCATGGGATCCTGGAAGATCATGGCGATGCGGCGGCCGCGGATGGCGTTCATGTGCCATTCCGGCAAGCGCAGCAAGTCCTCCTGCGCCAGCAAGACGCGGCCGTCGAGAATCCTGGCGGACGGTGGCAGCAGCCGCATGACGCTCAGGGCGGTCACCGATTTTCCCGAACCCGATTCCCCCACCAGAGCGAAGGTCTGTCCCCGGAAGACCTCGAAACTCACCCGCGATACCGCCTCCAGGGACGTTTCGCCCTGGCGGAATTGCACCGTGAGATCGCGGACCTGGAGGATGGCTTCGCTCATGGATGCTCCAGCAGTTGACGCAGCGCGTGCCAGTCGCCGAAGTCGATGCAGGCGTCGGCGTGCTGACGGGTGACGGCACGACCGTGATAGGCGACGCCCAGGCCGGCGGCCCGTAGCATGGCCACGTCGTTGGCGCCGTCGCCCAGGGCTGCGGTCTCCATGGGATCCAGGCCCAGCCGCCGGGCCAGATCGTGCAGGAAGACGGCTTTGGCGTCTTTGTCGACGATGGGTTCCAACACCCGGCCGGTGAGGTAACCCCCTTTGATTTCCAGGCGGCAGGCCAGGGCGTGGTCGATGGGCAGGATCTTCTGCAGCCGTTCGGTGAAAAAGGTGAAGCCGCCGGAGACCACGGCGAAGACGATGCCGTGCCGTTTCAGCCAGGCGAGGGTTTCCGCCGCGCCCGGCTGAACGGCCGGTTTCATCCGGGTTTCGAACACCCGCGCCAGCCGGGCGGCCGGCAGGCCCTCCAACAGCGCCACCCGTTCCCGGAGAGCGGCGGCGAAATCCAGTTCCCCCGCCATGGCCCGTTCGGTGATGGCGGCCACCTGGGATTTCGCCCCCACTTCCGCCGCCAGTTCGTCGATGGTCTCGATGGCGATCAGGGTGGAATCGAGGTCGCTGACCACCAGGCGGACCCGGTGGGGGTCGAAGGCCGGCGGCAGGGTGTTGACGTCGCAGCGGAAGCGCCGGCGCAGGGGTTCCAGCGCCAGCGGCCGGGGGTGGTGCAGGCAGTAATGGTGGCGGTGGGGTTCCAGTCGCCCTCGTTCCTCGAAGTACTGCCGTTGGGCCGGCGTCAGCCGGGGGGTGTGAATGACGGTCCGATAAGTCATGATTCCTCGAGGCGTCTGGGATCGAAGGCGTCGCGCACCTTGTCGGCGAACAGGTTGGCGGCGAGCACGAAGGTGAACATGAACAGGAAGGCGGCGGCCAGGGTCCACCAGACGATCGGGTCGCGGGCCAGTTCCAGGCGGGCGCTGTTGATCATGTTGCCCCAGCTTTGGGTGGTGGGATCGACGCCAATGTTGACGTAGGCCAGCACGGCCTCGGCCAGCACCAGACCGCTGAAGTCCAGCACCACGGTGATTAGGACGATGTGGAACACATTGGGGACGATGTGGCGCATCAGGATGCGGGCGTGGGAGACCCCCAGGGCCCGGGCGGCTTGGACGTATTCCATCTCCCGCAGCTTCAGGGTCTCGGCCCGCAGCAGGCGGCACAGACCGGTCCAGCTGGTGATTCCCAGGATCAAGCACAGGAAGAACAAGCGCATGTCGGCACGGACCGCGATGCTGGCGAACTTTTCCCCGTGGGTGCTCATGTAGACCTGGAGCATGAGGATGGCGGCGGCGATCAACAGGACGCCGGGAATGGAATTGAGGGTGGTGTAGAGGTACTGGATGAGATCATCCACCCAGCCGCGGAAATAGCCCGCCAGCACCCCCAGGCCGATGGCGAAGGGAAGCATGATCAGAGTGGTGAGGGTGCCCAGCACCAGGCCGGTGCGGATGCTCTTGAGGCTCTGATACAGGACGTCTTCGCCCACCTTGTCGGTGCCGAAGACGTGGTATTTGAGGCTCAGCTCCCCGATGGCGAAGCCTGCCACCAGAAGGAGGGCGCAGACCAGCGCCACGGTGTGCCAGGGAAACGCCCGGGGCGGGCGGCGGCGCCGTGCGAAGGCGATCGTCACGAACGCCAGTGTCCAGAGGGCCAATCCTTTCGCACCGCCGATCAGCGCTGTCCGGACGATGTCCGGCCCTCGCTGCCGGGGATCGGTCAGATGGGCGCCGCCGAAGCGCAGGCGGGGATAGACCCAGACGGTGCGGCCATCGGGAAGATAGACCGGCTCCCGGGTGTAAAGACGAAGGGCGAAGGGGGCCGAATAGGTCTTTTCCATCCGGGTGCGCAGCGGTTCGGCCCAACGGTCGAACAGGCTCAACACCTCGCCGCTGTTCCGGTCCCGGAAGTGGATGGAATCGAGCAGGCCGATGGCGGTGAAGGCGGCTAGGATGACCAGGGATACCATCGCCACCCGGCTGCGGATCACGTGGCGCCAGGGCCGGCGCAGGTGTTCCTGGCGCCGGGCGTAGAATCCCAGGGCCAGCAAGGACGCCACCAGGACGAACAGCAGAGCGTCGGTCCACAACAGCACCCAGGTCATTGCAGTCGCACCCGCGGATCGGCCAGGGTGTAGGAGAGGTCGGTCAGGATCAGACCGAGGATGTAGAGCACCGAGCCGAGGAACACCATGGCTCGGACGATGGCGAAGTCTTGCCGCTGGATGGCATCGATGGTGTAGCTGCCCAGGCCGGGAATGCTGAAGAAGGACTCCATCAGCAGGCTGCCCATGAACAGGAGCGGCAGGATGGCCACCACCCCGGTCAGAATCGGGATCAGAGCGTTCCGGAACACGTGACGGAACAACACCCGGGGTTCCGAGAGTCCTTTGGCCCGCGCGGTGCGCACGTAATCCTTCTCGATCTCCTCCAGGAACAGGGTGCGGTACCAGCGTACCCCGGAGCCGATTCCCGACACCACCCCGACCACGATCGGTAGGATGACGAACTTGACCGCCGCCAGGCCGGAATCGTAGCCGGAGATCGGCACCAGTTTCATCACTTTGCCGAAGAGAAACTGTCCGGCGATGATGTAGAACAGCGCCGAGATCGACATCATGGCGACGCACAGGGCCAGTCCGGAAAATTCCAGGTAGGTGCGGCGGAAGAACACCAGCAACAGGGCGAAGGTGACGTTCACCATCAGTCCTAGCACCAGGGTCGGCACGGCGATGGCCAGGGACGGCCACATGCGCTCGCGGATGTCGGCGCCGATGTCCCGGCCGCTGTCGGAACGACCGAAGCGAAACAGGAACAGATTGACCGACTTCTGGAAGAAGATGGTCCGGGTCCAGCGCTCGAGGCCCTTGCCCCGCGGGTTGTAGAGCAGCGGCAGGTCGTAGCCGCGCTCGTGCTTCCATTTGTCGATGGCCTCCTGGGTGACGTACTTTTGCCCCAACTGCATCCGGGCCATGGCGTCGGGTGGATTGACCACGAAGAACAGCGTGAAAGTGATCAGGATGACCCCGATCAGGATCGGGACTGCGTTCAGGAGACGGCGCAACAGATAGGCAGTCATGATTCAACTGCCCAGGTTTCGCTGACGAGTTGGGGAAGGCGGCGAAATTCCCGCAAGTTGTTGGAGACCAGCACCATGTTGCGGGACAGGGCGATGGCGGCGATCTGCACGTCGTAAGGGCCGATGGGAGTGCCCGGGCGCGCCAATTCAGCCCGGATCCGGGCTGCGTTGCGGGCCGCTTCAGCGTCGAAGACCACCAGATTCACCAGGGAGGCAAAGCGTTCTATGGCGTCGAGGTTGCGTTCGCGCTGGCGGCTCCGCTCGGCGCCGTAAGCCAGTTCGAACAGGGTGATCGTGGAGATGAATAGATGTTCGGGGCCGATGTCCCGGAAGCGTTCCCTCACTTCGGGTGGGTGATGCTTGATGAGATAGATACAAGTATCCGTATCCAAAAGATAGTCAATCGCCAAAGGCTTCCTCCAGGGCCTCGCGTTCCTGCATTGGCGGCTGTTGCCGACCATGCTCCATGAAGTCTTCCGAAAAGCTTTCCAGCGTTTCGAACAGGCGGTCGGCCCAGTCGTCGATTGGTTCGATGATCAGGCCACGACCTTCCCGGCGAATCGTCACCCTATCGCACCGTAAGCGAAATTCCTTTGGTAATCGAATGGCTTGGGAATTGCCGCTTTGAAACACTTTTGCCGTTTTCATGGGAGCTCTTTGATGTATGCTTGTTTATACTATAGAGTATATACCTTGGGGCTCAGTCCGGCAAAGCGGTCGCCTGCATCCGTTTGCGATACTGCCGCCAGGCCGGGATCACAGCCACGACCAGTCCCAGCAGCAGCGCCGTCAGGGGCCACCACAGCGGCCGGTTCCACAGGGTTCTGAGTTCGGCGCGTTTTTCCGGATCCAGGCGCAGGTATTTCAGGGTGTTGTTGGCCATCAGGTTGGGTTTCACGTTGTGCAACCAGCTGTGGTAAAGGCTGAAGTTCTTGGGGTGGAATCCGAATACCCACGGGGCGTCATGGCGGACGATGTCTTGGAGCCGGTCGATCAGACGCTGGCGTTCGGGGGTGTCGTCCATGTTGCGCATCCGTTCGAACAGGCGGTCGAATTCGGGGTTTTCGTAGTTGGCGGTGTTTTCCCCGCCGTATTTGACCTTGCCGTTGGGCCCGTAGAGCAAGAAGAAGAAGTTTTCCGGATCCGGATAGTCGGCGTTCCAGCCCCAGATGAAGATCTGGGCGTTGCCGGTGTGCATTTTGTCACGAAACCGGTTGTAATCGGTAGCCCGCACCACCAGCTGGATGCCCAGCTTGGCGAACTGTTTGCGGTACCAGTTGAGACGGGCCTTGTCGTCGGGGCCGCCGCCGGGTACGTCGAAGTACAGCAGCAGGGGCGCGCCGGTCCTCGGATCGCGTCCCTGGGGGAAGCCGGCCTCGGTCAGCAGTTTCCGCGCCGTTTCGATGGATTTCCGTACCGCCCGCTCGTTTTCCCAGCGATAGACGTAGGGGTTGATGCCCGCCGGTCCGCTGCGGTAGCCGAAGATGCCCGGCGGCAGCACCCCCTGGGCGGGAATGCCGCGGCCGTTGGTGAAGATGGCGATGTATTCCTCGTAGTCGATGGCGATGGACAGGGCGAGGCGCAGTTTGCGGTGGGCCTCGTCGAGGCCGCCGACCACCGGATCGAGCATGTTGAAGCCCAGATAGAAGATCGAAGGCGCCACCGCGGTTTGCAGCCGGATGCCCTTGGCCTTCAAGTTCGGCGTGAGCTCTGCCTGCCCGCCGGTGCCGAAGCGGATGGCCTGGTCGAAACTGTCGGAGCCGATCCCGGAGGCCTCGTAGTACCCCTGGAGGAACTTGTTCCAGGCGGGGATCGATTCCCGTTCCAGGATGTATTTGACCTGGCCGATGAAGGGCAAGGGCTTGCCGGCGTCCTGCAGCAAGCCGCGCTCGCGGTCGTCCGGTTCACCGTCCTCCGGGTAGCGTTCGCCGTGGAAGTTGGGGTTTCTCACCAGCACCATGCGGCGGTTGGGATTGTTTTCCGTCAGCATGTAAGGGCCGGTGCCCACCGGGTACCAGTCGAGGGTGAGGTTGCGCTTCATCAGCGGTTTCTGGTGATAGAAGAAGTCCGCCTCCCAGGGCATGGGGGCGAAGAAGGGCATGGCCAGCCAGTACTTGAACTGGGGGTATTTGCCGCGGATCCGGATGCGGTAACGGTAGCGGTCGAGGACCTTGACCCCGGCGATGTCGTAAGGGCGCAGATCGAAGAAACCCTCCGGTTTTTCCCGGCGGTAGCGCCGTTCCATTTCCCGGGCGAATTCCCGCAGCCCGATGATGTGCTGTTGCATCAGTCCGGCGATGGGGGAATGGAGTTGGGGATGAACCAGGCGCTTGATCTGATAAACGAAATCGGCCGCGGTCACTTCCCGGCTTCCCTGGACCGGAAAGTCCCCGGGCCGTTCGATGTGCTTCAGGTCTTCTTCCCGTAACCGATGGTACAGCAGGTGGCCTTCCCGGTCGCGGGCGAAAGCGGGATGGGGTTGATAGCGGATGCCGGGGCGAATGGTGATGATGAAATCGCTGTAGGCGATCCGGTCTGCGGGGGTGTCCGCCGGCAGGGGCTGTCCTCGGGAATCGAAATAGCGCACCTGGGGCATGGCGGCGGCGGCCAGGGGAATCAGGGTGTAGGGGCGCTTCAGGTAGTGATATTGCAGGGGCGGCTCATAGATTTGACCGATCAGGCGGTACTCGTCGCTGCTGTAGGCGACGGCGGGGTCCAGGTGCTTCGGTCTTTCGCTGAAGGAGGAATAGAAGACGTTGGCCCTGCTTTCCGCTTCGGGATAGGGATTGTTGAGTGGGCCCCCGCATCCCCCCAGGAAGGCTATAATCACGAGTCCCGTGATGAACGAAAAGTGGTGTGATCGCATGGGCGCGTACTATACCACCGCCAGGCCGACGACAGCAGACCTGCCGTCATGATTCGAGTCTTGTTGATTCTGGCTCTGCTGGGCTTTTTCCTTTGGGGGCTGCGCTGGTTCATGCGCACCCCGCCGCGGCAGATCGTTCGCGCCTTGAAAGGACGGGGTGGTGTTCTCCTGGCGGTGGCCTTGGTGGCGGTGGCGCTGTTGGCCCACAACTGGATCGTACCCCTCCTGGGGGCGCTGGCGGCCGTGGTGGCGAGAGCCATGCCTTATCTGCCCAGGCTGTGGCCCTGGATCGAGCGCTGGCTGCAGCGGCGGGTCCAGGACAGGACTGGTGACGGCGCCATGCCGGAAACCGTCGA
>JALSGR010000012.1 GCA_026982635.1 Methylothermaceae bacterium
ACAACGTCGAATCCAAGCCCGGGATCGGCTATCCCAAGCACTGGGGGGATCAGGAGAAGTGGCATGGAGGCTGGGAGGTCAAGGATGGCAAGCTGCAGCTCAAGTCCGGCTCGCGCCTCAAGCGCCTGGCCAACCTGTTCGCCAACCCGGACCTGCCGACCCTGGACGACTACTACGAACCGTTCGACTACGACTACGCCAACCTGCAGAACAGCCTGCTGCGCGAAGCCGCGCCGGTGGCCCGTCCCTATTCCCTGGTGGACGGTCACGTCCTCGACAAGATCGAGTGGGGCCCCAACTGGGAGGACGACATGGCCGGCGAGTTCGAAAAGCGCAGCCGTGACGTCAACTTCGACGCGGTGGAAAAGCAGGTCTACGCCGAGTTCAAAAACTCCTTCAACCTTTATCTGCCCCGGATCTGCAACCACTGCATCAATCCCTCGTGCGTGGCCTCATGCCCGTCGGGGGCGATGTACAAGCGCGAGGAGGACGGCATCGTCCTGGTGGACCAGAACCGCTGCCGCAGTTGGCGCATGTGCATTTCCAACTGCCCCTACAAGAAGGTCTATTACAACTGGGAATCGGGCAAGGCGGAGAAATGCACCGCCTGCTATCCCCGGGTGGAGGCTGGGCTGCCGACGGTGTGCTCGGAGACCTGCGTCGGCCGCATCCGCTACAACGGCATCATGCTGTACGACGCCGACAGGATCGCCGAGCTGGCGTCGGTCGAGGATCCCAAGGACTTGTACGAGGCCCAGCGGCAGATCTTCCTCGACCCCAACGACCCCGAGGTGATCGAACAGGCCCTGAAGGACGGCATTCCCCAGTCCTGGATCGAGGCGGCCCAGAAGTCGCCGATCTGGAAGCTGGTGATGGAATACGAGGTCGCCTTCCCCCTGCACCCGGAGTTCCGCACCTTGCCGATGGTGTGGTATGTGCCGCCGCTCTCCCCGGTGCAGGCCCAGATCGACCAGGGGAATCTGCCGGTGCACGAGGACGGGATGATCCCCAAGGTGGAGGCGCTCAAGCTGCCGGTCCGCTTCCTCGCCAACTTCCTCACCGCCGGCAACGAGGAGCCCATAGTCAGGGCCCTGAAGCGTATGCTGGCGATGCGCAGCTACATGCGCTCGGTGACGGTGGAAAACGCCCCGAACCCCAAGGTGCTGGCGGAAGTGGGGCTGAGCGAGTCCCAGGTGAAGCAGATGTACCACCTGATGGCCATCGCCAACTACGAGGACCGCTTCGTCATCCCCACCGCCCCGGAATACCAGGCCCACGAGGACATCTACGCCTTCCAGGGGCAGATGGGATTCTCCTTCGGCAACGAGGGTTGCAGCGTCAGCGCCTATGAAAGCGGCTGCTCGCTGTTCCCGGAAAAACGCAAAGGCGTGGCCCAGCCGATCACCTTCACGCCCAAAAGCCAGATCAAGGCCAAGGCCACCAAGGTGGAGGGATGACCGCCGAAACGCTCGCCACCCCGCCCCTGCAGTACCGCCTGCTGGCGCGGCTGCTGGACTACCCGGATCAGGCGCTGGCGGCCCACCTGGACGAGGCCGAGGCGCTGCTGGCCGAGCTGCCGGACGACGCCCGCCGGGTCATCGGTGATTTCATCGCCTGGGCGAGAGGTCAGCACCTCACCGACTGGCAGGCGCACTACGTGCGCACCTTCGACCTGACCCCGGACACCAGCCTGCACCTGACCTGGCACCTGTTCGAGGAGCAGGACCGCCAGCGCGGCATGACCCTGGCCAATTTGGCCGAGTTCTACAAGAAGCAGGGGTTGGAGATCGACCGCGGCGAATTGCCCGACTACCTGCCGCTGATCCTGGAATACGCCTCCAGCCTGCCCCAGGGCCAGGGGGCCATGTTCCTGCAGCAGTGTCGCCAGGCGCTGGAAGTGCTGGCGGAAAACCTGGCCAGGGCCGAGAGTCCTTACGCGCCCTTGGTCGGTTTGTTGATCGAATGAACTCACCGCAGAGGCGCAGAGTTTTTTATTTTTGGGAAAGCCATCGAGTAAGGAACACTCCTGAAAAGCGATTCATGAACAGAAAAAATTTTCTCTGCGCCTCTGCGGTGAGACCACGGAAAATCAGGAGAAGCCCATGACGTTTTCGCACTTTCTGTTCGGTATCTATCCCTTCATCGCCGGGACCGTGTTCCTGGTGGGCAACGTGTTGCGCTACGACCGCGAGCAGTACACCTGGAAGGCCGACTCCAGCCAGTTGCTGGAAAAGGAACAATTGCAGAAGGGCAGCCGCCTGTTCCACGCCGGCATCATCATGCTGTTCTTCGGTCATTTCGTCGGTCTCCTGACCCCGCACCAGGTGTTCCTCGCCCTCGGCATCTCCGACATGGCCCACCAGATCATCGCCATCGCCGCCGGCACCCTGTTCGGCACCTTGTGCATGATCGGCGGGGTGATCCTGTGGCGGCGGCGCATGTACCATCCCCGGGTGCGCGCCACCTCGCGTTTCATGGACATCTTCATCCTCGACTGGTTGCTGATCACCCTGACCCTGGGCCTGTTGACCATTCCGGTGTCGGTCTACCACGCCTTCCAGGGGGACGCGGAAATCATGGTCAACCTGGCCGAATGGGCCCAGGGCATCGTCACCTGGTCGCCGCGGCCGGAGCTGCTGGACGAGGTGCCCTTCATCTACAAGCTGCACCTGTTCTTCGGCTTGACGGTGTTCCTGCTGTTCCCCTTCACCCGCCTGGTCCACATCCTCACCATCCCCATCAACTACCTGTGGCGGCCGTATCAGGTGGTTCGGACCAAGTTCGTCCATTATCTGCGCTGATTCACCGCGAAGCCGGGTGGGGGCGTGTGACAAATCGGGCGGACTGGGGCAATATGGCCGTCTCCGCAACTACGGAGTGCCGAGGTCATGGAAAAAGATCGCATCATCGTCGTCACCGGCGTCACCCGGGGGCTGGGCCGGGCGCTGGCCGAGGCGTGGCTGCGCCAGGGGTATCGGATCTGGGGCTGCGGCCGGGACCGGGCGGCCATCGAGGCGCTGCGGGCGCGTTGGCCCCAAGGGCGTTTCGCCGTGGTGGACGTGGCCGACTGGGAGGCGGTGGCCGCCTGGGCCCAGGATTGTCTCGAGGGCGGTGAGGCCCCGGATAGACTGGTCAACAACGCCGCCCTCATCAACGCCAGCGCCCCCTTGTGGCAGGTGTCGGTGGCCGAATTCCACGCCGTCATCGATGTCAACGTCAACGGCGTCTATCACGTCATCAAAGCCTTTCTACCGGCGATGCTGCCCCGGCGTCGGGGTGTGATCGTCAATCTCAGCTCCGGCTGGGGGCGTTCCACCGCCCCGGAGGAGGCGCCCTACTGCGCCAGCAAGTGGGCCGTCGAAGGGTTGACCCGGGCCTTGGCCCAGGAGTTGCCGCCGGGGATGGCGGCGGTGCCCCTCAATCCCGGCATCATTCACACCGACATGCTGGATCGCTGCTTCGGCCCGGCGGCGGCCCATTATCCCGAGCCGGCGTCTTGGGCTGAGGTGGCGGCTCCTTTCATCCTCGGGTTGGGGCCGGAGCACAACGGCCAGCCCTTGACGGTGCCGGGGTTTTGAGACGATGGCCCGCTGGGTGTTGTACGGCACCGCCGCCTGTCACCTGTGCGAGCGGGCCGAGGCGCTGTTGGCCGCCTGTGGACTGGCCTACGACTTCGTGGACATCGCCGCCGACTCTGGACTGACGGAGCGCTACGGAGTTCGGATTCCGGTGCTGGCCGATCGGGTCGGCGGCCGGGAGCTGGGATGGCCGTTCGACGAACGGTCGTTGCGCGATTTTCTGGAAGCGGAGGAGGCGCCATGAGTGATCTGGAATGGAAGATGGAAGCGGTCTGCCGCGACTGGAACGCCCGTGGTTTCAGTTGCGATCTGTGGGTCGATCCGCCGGGGCGACGCTGGGAGGATTTCGTCCATGCGGTGGACGAGCTGGTGATGGTGTTGGAAGGGGAGATGGAATTCGAGGTCGACGGCAAGGTGTATCGTCCCGAGCCGGGTGAGGAATTGTTCATTCCTGCCGGGGCGGTGCATTCGGCCCGCAACGTCGGCGCGACCACCGCGCGCTGGCTCTACGGTTACCGGCGCCGATGAGGGGGACGCGGCCGCTCGTCGGCGTCAGCGTCTTGGTGTTCGACCGCGACGGTCGGGTTCTGCTGGTACGGCGCGGTCGGCCGCCGGCGCGGGGGACCTGGCACGGTCCCGGCGGCCGGGTGGAGACCGGCGAATCGCTGGTGGCCGCCGCCCATCGGGAGGTCCGGGAGGAAACCGGGCTGAGCGGCGTCCGTCTGCAGGGGGTGGCCGCGCTGGTGGAGCGGCGCTGCGAGGGGTTCCATTATCTGATCGTGGATTTCGTCGCCGCCATCGACCGTTCCGCCCCGCCGGTACGGGCCGGGGACGACGCCCTCGCCGCCGCCTGGGTGGCATCCGCCGACTGGGAAGCCTATGATCTTCCCGAAGGGTTGCTGCCGATCCTGGCGCGGGCCGAACGCCTGTGGCGCGGTGGCCGCGGCGGCTTGAAGGACGTTTCCGGCGGTGGTACCGATTTCCTGGCTGAACTCGTGGAGGAGGTGAGCGAATGAAAGCGATCGTGACCGAGCGGGCCGGCGGCCCCGAGGTGCTGCGTGCGGCGGCGGTGGAAAGACCGGCCATCGAACGCGGCGATCAGGTGTTGGTGCATCTGAAGGCGGTGGGGGTCAATCCCATCGACTACAAGATGCGCAACGACCTGGACCGTTTTCCGGTGACCAAACCGGCGATCCTGGGTTGCGACGGCGCCGGTGTGGTCATGGCGGTGGGAAGCGAGGTGGAGCGCTTCAAGCCGGGGGACGAGGTCTATTTCTGCCAGCCCGGCTTCAACGGCCGCCAGGGGACCTATGCCGAATACGCCGTGGTGGACGAGGCCCTGGTGGCCTTCAAACCCAAGACGCTGGACTTCGTTCAGGCCGCGGCGGCGCCGTTGGTGTTGCTGACCGCCTGGGAGGCGTTGTACGACCGGGCCCGGCTGCAGGGCGGCCAGCGGGTGTTCGTTCCCGGCGGGGCCGGCGGGGTCGGCCACGTGGCCGTGCAACTGGCCAAGCTGGCCGGGGCCGAAGTGGTATCTTCGGTGAGCACCGAGGAGAAGGCCCGTTTCGTCCAGGCGCTGGGCGCCGACCGGGTGATCCGCTACCGGGACGAGGACGTGGTGGAAAGCGTGCGCGCCTGGGCCGGCGGCGAGGGGGTGGACGTGGCCTTCGACACCGTCGGCGACGAGGTCTTCGTCCAATGTTGCGCCGCCGCCAGGGTCTACGGCGATCTGGTCACTATTCTCCTGCCGCCGCCCAACGTCGATTGGACCGACGCCAGGATCCGCAACCTGCGCGTTTCCCTGGAAATGATGCTGACACCGGTGCTGCTGGAGCTGCCCCGCTGGAAGAAGCACCAGGGGCACATTCTCGCCAGCGCCGCCAAGCTGTTCGACGAGGGGAAGCTGAAAGTACAGGTTGCCAAGACCTTTCCCCTGGCGGAAGCCGCCGCCGCTCAGCGCTATCTGCAGGACGAGCACCCGATCGGCAAGGTGGTGCTGGTGATCGACTGAGGCAGTCGCTTCATTTCAGCTTCCAATCCGGCCCGCTCCGGGACACGGGCGTTCGCCATTGGGCGAACCAGCGTCCTTGGGCGGGCCAAAGTTTTTGCCGCACCGGTTCGACCAGGGTTTCCCGGCTCAGCAGGCGGGGCAGGATCCGGGGATCCGGCAGCGTGGTGCCGACGACGGCGGTCAGCAATCCCATCACCACGGTGGCCTTGAGATCGCTACCGAAGGGTTTGAAGGCGCTGCCGAAGGAGCGCTTCAGGCGCCCGCCTAGGAGATCGACGCTGAACAGCTCGTCGAGGACGAGATGGGTCGTGTATCCCAGGGCGACGGCCAGACCGTGCAGCCAGGCCAGAACCGGCGGTGCGGCGGCGAGATGGTAGGACAGGCTGGTGGTCAGGCAGGCGAAGAAGGCGACCGCCAGCAGGGAATGGAACACCCCGCGGTGTTCGGTCAGGCGCAGGAACAGCTCGAAGATCACGTAGCGCACCAGGACGAAGGTGCCGCCCGCCAGCAGGCACAGTTCCCCGATACTCAGGCGGTGGTGGCCCAGGGCGTAGAACACCGCCGCGAAAGCGCCGATCAGGCCGAGCAGGCCGAAGGCCAGGCGCACGGGCGTGGAGTTGTCGGCGTCGATGTCCGGCAACAAGCCGCCCAGGACCCCTAAGGCGAACAGCACGGGAGTCTGGCGGACGTCCACCAGGCCGATGCTGGCGACCGTCGTCGCCGCGATGCCGCTGACGATGGTGGCGACGTTGAGATGGGTCTTGAAATTGGCCATGGCGGAAAACAACGTGACACGTTCCTAGAGTATACGTAAAACTTCGCCGATCAAGGAGAAAGCCAGGTCGACATTCCCCCTCTTTTCGCCTTGTCGAGCCGCCTTCGAATCCGCTTTCACCGCCCGCGACCTTCCCTCGGGCGTAAGCCCTGTAACGAAAGCGTCATGTTCTTGAAATGTTTCTTGAACATTTCGTTCGTATTCTTTCGGCTTCCGTGACAAATGTTCAGGTGCTTGTCGATGAATACGATCTCCTTGAGAAAAGCCGTCGTTCTCGCCATGGTGATGGGAGGAAGCGCTCCTTTTGCCGATGCCGCCGTCTCGACCTATGATCCTGCCACTCAGACCGTCCGCATCGAGG
>JALSGR010000013.1 GCA_026982635.1 Methylothermaceae bacterium
ACGGGGAGACGGTCACCTGCCAGCCGAGCCGCTTCCTCGAGGAACTGCCCCAGGAAGATCTGGAATGGAGCGGCAAGGACGACCTGCCGGAAGCGGAAAAGAAAGCCCGGGGCCAGGCGGCGCTGGCCCAGTTGAAAACCCTGTTGCAGGAAACCGGGTGACGGCGCGAATCTGCCGAAGCGGCTCCGAATTTGTATCACGCCGGAGAAAAGGTTAGAATCATCGACCCGATTCCTTGGCGCCCGTAGCTCAGCTGGATAGAGCGCAGGCCTCCGGAGCCTGAGGTCAGAGGTTCGAATCCTCTCGGGCGCGCCAATTCATCATCCGAAAACCTTCCCTCCTGCTGTAGGCCGCCGCCTTCCCGGCCAAACTCCGAAACATCCAACGGAACCTTGTTGTGAAGGCAGTCACGACTACCCCCGGCCCCATCTTCAGGGCTTCCGTTGTCATACTGTCGTAACAACCATCGGTTAGGCTTCGGCGACCCTTGATCAATCACCACGGAGGATCAGAGTGAAATTCAGCCGTCTCATCCTTGGCGCCCTGCTGGCGACGGCCGCCGGCAGCGCCCTGGCCGCCAGCCGCGACTACATCTACGCTGTCGGCTCCTCGACCGTCTATCCTTTCACCACCACCGTGGCCGAACGCTTCGGCAAGGCCACCGAGTTTCCCACCCCCAAGGTGGAATCCACCGGAACCGGCGGGGGAATGAAGCTGTTCTGCGCCGGCGTCGGCGTCCAGCATCCCGACATCGAGGACGCCTCGCGGCGGATCAAAAAATCCGAGCTCGAACGCTGCCGGAAGAACGGCGTCAAGGACATCGTCGAGATCAAGATCGGCTACGACGGCATCGTCATGGCCCATTCGCGCAAAGCGCCCCATCGATGGAACCTGACCCGGCGCCAGATCTTCCTGGCCCTGGCCAAGCAAATCCCCGATCCCGAAAATCCGGGCAAGCTGATCGCCAACCCCTACCGCACATGGCGCCAGATCGACCCGTCCCTGCCCGACATCGCCATCAAGGTCTACGGCCCGCCGCCCACCTCCGGCACCCGGGACGCCTTCGCCGAACTGGCGCTGGAAGGCGGTTGCAAGACCTTCGACTGGATCAAGGCGATCAAACACGAAGACAAGAAGCGCTACAAGGCCATTTGCCACGGCATCCGTGAGGACGGCGCCTACGTGGAGGCCGGTGAGAACGACAACCTGATCGTGCAGAAACTGGAAGCCGATCCCAACACCCTCGGGATCTTCGGCTTCAGCTTCCTCGACCAGAACGTCGACAAGATCGCCGGCGCCCGAGTGGACGGCGTCGAACCCACCTTCGAAAACATCGCCGCCAGCCAATATCCCTTGTCGCGGCCCTTGTTCATCTACGTGAAAAAGGCCCACGTTGGCCTGGTCCCGGGAATCGCTCAGTTCCTCGACGAATACACCAGCGAGAGAGCCTGGGGCGACGAGGGTTATCTCACCGACAAGGGGCTGATCCCGATGCCGGCGGCAGAACGGGAGAAATACCGCAAGATCGCCCGCCAGTTGATCCCGCTCGAATCGCTCTGACGATGCCGCCTCGTTTTGCCACGCCCCTCTCCCGCCGGGAGAGGGGCTTCGTTTGTATACGACCCACCCGCTCCGGCTTTCACCATCGGTTTTTGCTTTACAATACCCGTCCGTAGCCACCGACACGACTACCATGCAACCACACACGCTGTTCTGGATGCTTCTCGGGTTGGCCGCTTACGGCTATTATCTGGGACGCAAGCGGGCGCTGACGGTCAGCGGCGGCGAAATCCGCCGGCTCCACTCCCTACCGGACTACTACGGCTACTACGTGGCCCTGTGGTGCGCCCTGCCGGCCCTGGCGATCCTGAGCCTGTGGCTGCTGCTCGACGACAAGATCATCCTCCGCTGGGTGCTGGCCGAACTGCCCCCCGCCTACCGCAATCTCCCCCCGGACCGGCTTTCGTTGACGGTGAACGTGATCGCGAACCTACTCGCCGGGGAGCGCCAGGCCAATACGGTGGACCCGGCGCTGGCCGAGGCGGCCGAACACTACCGCCACCTGAAGCAGCTGGGCTACCATGCCCTGACCGTCCTGGTCTTCGCCTGCGCGACCGCGGCTCTGACCTGGGCGCACCGGCGGATATCGCCGACGCTCCGGGCCCGCAATCGGGTGGAGACCGTCGTCCGCATCGCCCTGGTCGCCAGTTCGGTGCTGGCCATTCTCACCACCATCGGGATCGTGCTGTCGGTCCTGTTCGAAGCGCTACGCTTCTTCGAGATGGTGTCGCCGCTGGAATTCTTCTTCGGTCTTCACTGGAGCCCCCAGATCGCCATCCGCGCCGATCAGGTCGGGGCGTCGGGCAGCTTCGGCTTCATTCCCTTGCTGACCGGAACCCTGCTGATCACCGCCATCGCCATGGCGGTGGCCGCCCCGTTGGGACTGCTGTCGGCCATCTATCTCTCGGAATTCGCCAAACGCCGCACCCGCGCCATCGTCAAACCGATCCTGGAAGTGCTCGCCGGCGTGCCGACGGTGGTCTACGGCTTCTTCGCCGCCCTGGTGGTGGCGCCGTGGCTGCGGGACCTCGGCGCCCGGCTGGGACTATCGATCTCCTCCGAAAGCGCCTTGGCCGCCGGCCTCGTCATGGGCATCATGATCATTCCGTTCGTGTCCTCGCTCACCGACGACGCCCTCACCGCCGTCCCCCGCTCCCTGCGGGAAGGCGCTTACGGTCTGGGGGCGACCCAGGCGGAAACCATCACCGGCGTCCTGCTGCCGGCGGCGCTGCCCGGGATCGTCAGCGGTTTGTTGCTGGCGGTATCGCGCGCCATCGGAGAAACCATGATCGTGGTCATGGCCGCCGGCATGGCCGCCAAGCTCACCCTCAACCCGCTGGAATCGGTCACCACCATCACGGTGCAGATCGTCGCCCTGCTGGTGGGCGACCAGGAATTCGACAGCCCCAAGACCTTGGCGGCCTTCGCCCTGGGGCTGACGCTGTTCGTCGTCACCCTCGCCCTCAACCTCGTCGCCCTTCACGTCATACGCAAATACCGGGAACAGTATGAATAAGACCCTGGAAACCGTTCAGGCCGGTCTGGCGCGGCGCCGCCGCCGGGAAAGCCGGTTCCGCTGGTACGGCCGCATCGCCATCTTCGTTTCCCTGGCGTTCCTGGCCATGCTCATCGTCAGCATCGTCGCCCGCGGTCACAAAGCCTTCTGGCAGACGGAAATCGCCATCGACGTATTCCTCGATCCCGAAGAACTGACGCCCCCGACCCGGGAGCATCTGGCGAAAGCCGACCTGACGGGCCTGATCAAGCAATCGTTGCGCCAGATGTTCCCAGAGGTCCGCCAACGCCGTCGCAAGCGCGCCCTCTACCGTCTCGTCAGCTCCGCCGCCCCCTATCAGTTGCGGGACTACGTCCTCGCCCACCCGGACCGGATCGGCCAAACCGTGCGCCTGTGGGTGCTGGCCGGCGCCGACGTGGATCTGTACCAGAAGGGATACGTCGATCCGGAAACGCCGGAATCCGAACGCCGCATCAAGGATTACCAGATCGCCTGGCTGCGGAAACTGGAGAGCGAAGGACGGCTGGTGCTGCGCTTCAACCGGGGATTCTTCCTCAACGGCGATTCGCGCGAACCGGAGCAGGCCGGCATTCAGGTCGCTTTCCGCGGCTCGCTCTACATGATGGTGGTCACCTTCGCCCTGTCGTTCCCCCTGGGGATCGCCGCGGCCATCTATCTGGAGGAATTCGCCCCCAGGAACAACGTCTGGGTCGATCTGATCGAGATCAACATCAACAATCTGGCGGCGGTGCCATCGATCGTCTTCGGCCTTCTGGGCCTGGCGGTGTTCATCGGCTGGTTCGGACTACCGCGATCGACCCCCCTCGTCGGCGGCCTGACCCTGACCCTGATGACCCTGCCCACGGTCATCATCGCCAGCCGCGCCGCCCTCAAGGCGGTACCGCCGTCGATCCGCTACGCCGCCTTGGGCATCGGCGCATCGCGGGTCCAGACCGTCTTCCATCACGTCCTGCCGCTGGCCATGCCGGGCATGCTCACCGGCGCCATCATCGGCATGGCCCGGGCCCTGGGTGAAACCGCCCCCCTGCTGATGATCGGGATGGTCGCCTTCATCGTCGATCCGCCCCAAAGCCTCCTCGACCCGGCCACCGCGCTGCCGGTGCAGATCTATCTGTGGGCCGACAGCCCGGAACGCGGCTTCGTCGAGCGGACGTCGGCCGCGATCATCGTCCTGCTGTTGTTTTTGGGTATCATGAACCTGGCCGCCGTTTTGCTGCGCAAACGTCTCGAACGTCGCTGGTAAGGGAGAACGACCGGTATGAACACCGTGATCACCGAACGCCACACCACACCGGATCTGGAGACCGACGACCATCGAACCGTGGGGGACTACACCCTCGCCGAACCACGCTTCACCTGCCGCCACGTCAACGTCTTCTACGGCGACAAACAGGCCCTGTTCGACATCAATCTCGACATCGGCCAGCGCGAGGTCATCGCCCTGATCGGCCCTTCCGGCTGCGGCAAGTCCACCTTCCTGCGCTGTCTCAACCGCATGAACGACATCATCGAGGGCTGCCGGGTGGAGGGTGACATCCGCCTCGACGATCAGGACATCTACGCCAAGGAAATGGATCCGGTGCTGCTGCGGGCCCGGGTCGGCATGGTGTTCCAGAAACCCAATCCCTTCCCCAAGTCGATCTACGACAACGTCGCCTACGGCCCCCGCATTCACGGCCTGGCCGCCAACCGCACCGAACTGGACGAGATCGTCGAGACCTCGCTGAAGCGGGCCGGCCTGTGGAAGGAAGTGAAGGATCGTCTCGACCATCCGGCCACCGGCCTGTCCGGCGGTCAGCAGCAGCGTCTCTGCATCGCCCGCACCATCGCCGTCAACCCCGAAGTGGTGTTGATGGACGAACCTTGCTCGGCCCTCGATCCCATCGCCACCGCCACCATCGAACAACTCATCGACGAATTGCGTTCCCGCTACACCATCGTCATCGTCACCCATTCGATGCAACAGGCCGCCCGGGTCTCGCAACGCACCGCCTACTTCCACATGGGCCGGTTGATCGAGGTGGGGGAAACCACGGAAATCTTCACCAACCCGCGCCATCCTCTGACCGAGGACTACATCACCGGACGCTTCGGTTGAGGCGCAACTTCCGAACGGTACAGGCGTCCGAAGTACCGTCGGCGATTCCACCCGGGCGGACCATGACGAAAACCCCATTGATTCGACAGATTCCGGAACGCCTGGCCGGCCGTCGTCTCGACCAGGTCCTTGCCGAACTGTTCCCCGACTATTCCCGCAGCCGCCTGCAGCAATGGATCAAGCAGGGACGGGTGACGGTGGACGGCCAGGTTCGGCGCCCCCGCGACAAACTCAGCGGCGGCGAACGGATCGAATTGCGGCCAACGGAGGAAAGGCAGGCGACCTGTGAGGCCCAGGACATCCCCCTGAACATCGTCTTCGAGGACGAGCACCTGATCGTCATCGACAAACCGGCCGGGTTCGTGGTCCACCCCGCCGCCGGCCACCACGACGGCACCCTGCAAAACGCCCTGCTCCATCATGATCCCGACCTGGCCGCCCTGCCGCGCAGCGGTATCGTCCATCGTCTGGACAAGGACACCACCGGCCTGATGGTGGTGGCCCGGAGCCTCAAGGCCCACAAATCCCTGGTGGAACAGCTACAGGCCCGCACGGTCAAGCGCCGTTACCTGGCGCTGGTGCAAGGCTTGGTCGTCGCCGGCGGCACAATCGACGCCCCCATCGGCCGGCATCCGGTGGACCGCAAGCGCTTCGCCGTCACCCCGACGGGCAAGGAAGCCGTCACCCATTACCGGGTGGCGGAGCGCTTTCCCCATCACACCCTGTTACAGGTGGCGCTGGAAACCGGCCGCACCCACCAGATCCGGGTGCACATGGCCCACCTGCGCCATCCGCTGGTGGGCGATCCGCAGTACGGCCGCATCCGCCTGCCGCCGGGCACCTCCGAAGCACTCACCGCCGTGCTGCGCAACTTCAGGCGTCAGGCCCTCCACGCCGAAAGGCTGACCCTGGCGCATCCGGCGAGCGGCAGAACGGTCTCCTGGAAAAGCCCCTTGCCGGCGGACTTCGCCCACCTCCTCGAAACCCTGCGCCGGGAATACGGGGAAA
>JALSGR010000014.1 GCA_026982635.1 Methylothermaceae bacterium
TCCCAGCCGTTCCTCCAGAAGTCGGCGGGGAACCGGGCGGCGGTGGGATAGGAGCAGTTGGTGGAGCAGGAACAGGCGCAGGTTCGGCTCCATGCTCATCCCCTCCGCCGCCGGCCGGCTGTGGTAGAGTAGCGCCTTTTCATGGCTCGCTCCGCCGATGGTTTCCTTCAAGCATAGACCCCGGATCGGGAAGGCTCAAGCGGTGGCCGACTGGTTCGCCGCCGACGGTCCCCTGGCCCGGATCGTCTCCGGTTACGCCCCCCGCCGGGCCCAGGTGGAGATGGCCGTGGCGGTGGCCGAGACCCTGGCGCGCGGTGGCATCCTGGTGGCCGAGGCGGGCACCGGCACCGGCAAGACCTTCGCCTACCTGGTGCCGGCCCTGTTGTCGGAAAAGCAGGTGATCGTTGCCACCGGCAGCCGCAACCTGCAGGATCAGTTGATCGGCCGGGATCTGCCCCGGCTCCGGCGGGCGTTGCGCCGGCCGTTTCGGGTCGTGCCCCTCAAGGGGCGGGGCAATTACCTGTGCCACTACCGACTGGCGCAGGCCCTGGACGGAGATCTGTTCCGGGACGAGGCCGAGCGGCGGGCCCTGGCGCGGGTGCGGCGCTGGGCGGCGGCCACCGCCGTCGGCGACGTCGCCGAACTGGCCGAACTGCCGGAGGACTGGGCCGGATGGCCGCGCCTGACCTCCACCGAGGACACCTGTCTGGGGCAGGATTGTCCTTTCGTCGCCGACTGTTTTCTGCTCAAGGCCCGGCGCAAGGCCCTGGAGGCGGATCTGGTGGTGGTCAACCATCACCTGCTGTGCGCCGACTGGGCGCTGCGTCAGGAGGGTTACGGCAGTCTGCTGCCGGACGCCGACGCCGTGATCGTGGACGAGGCCCACCAGTTCGCCGACACCGCGGCCCGTTTTCTCGGCGAAACCCTCACGGCCCGGCAGATTCAAGAGCTGATGCGGGACGTGGTCGCGGAGATGCGCCAGGCCCGCCTGGCGGCGCCGCCGGTGCGCACCGCCCTGGTGGCGTTGCAGGGCGCCGTGCGGCAGGCGTTGGCGGCCTTCGCCGGCGGGCCGGGACGAGGGACGGCGGCGGAATTGCCCCCGGCGGCCGAGGCGGCGTTGGCGACCCTCGATGCCGCCCTGGCGGCGCTGGCCGAGTCCCTGGGTCCCCTGGCCGGCGCCGAGGCGGGCTTGACCCGTTGCTGCGAGCGCGCCGAACGCCTGGCCGGCCGTTTGCGGGATTGGCGCGACGGCGACCGTGAGGGCTGGGTGCGTTGGTTCGAGGCCGGTGGCCGGCGCTTCGCCCTGCACGCCACTCCCCTGGCGGTCGGCGGCGCTTTCGCCGGTTACCGGAAGCGTTTCGACGCCGCCTGGGTCTTCACCTCGGCGACCCTGAGCGTGGCCGGCGGCTTCGGTCATTTTCTCGCCCAACTGGGGCTGGCGGAGGATGAGGTGGATCGCCGCATCTGGCCCAGCCCCTTCGACTACCGTCGCCAGGCGTTGCTGTATTTGCCTGCCGGGTTGCCGGCGCCGGCGGCGTCCGACTACACCCGGCGCATGATCGCCGCCGTCCGTCCGGTGCTGGAGGCCAGCGGCGGGCGGGCCTTTTTGCTGTTCACCAGCCACCGGGCTATGAACGAAGCCGCTGCCCTCCTCGCCGACCTTCCCTGGCCCTGCCTGGTCCAGGGCCAGGCCCCCAAGGCGGTGTTGCTGGCCCGGTTCCGCGAGTTGGGCGATGCGGTGTTGTTGGGCACCGCCAGTTTCTGGGAGGGGGTGGACGTGCGCGGGTCGGCGTTGTCGTGCGTGATCATCGACAAGCTGCCTTTCGCTTCCCCCGCCGACCCGGTGTGTCAGGCCCGGCTTGCCAGTCTGCGCGCCCGTGGGTACGATCCCTTCCCGGCCTGGCAGTTGCCGGCGGCGGTGATCGCCCTCAAACAGGGGGCGGGTCGGCTGATCCGCGACGCCGGCGACCGGGGGGTGCTGGTGTTGTGCGACCCCCGCTTGAAGGAACGCGGCTACGGCAAGGTCTTCCTCGACAGTCTGCCGCCCATGCCGCGCACCGCCGATCTGAAGGAAGTGGAGGCGTTTTTTTCGTCATGAAGATCCTCGCCCTTGAAACCGCCACCGAAGCCTGTTCCGCCGCGCTCTACTTGGCGGGCGAGGTGCGCGAACGCTTCGAGGTGGCCCCGCGCCGTCACACCGAATTGATCCTGCCGATGTTGCAGGGGCTGCTCGACGAGGCCGGTCTCACCTTCGCCGATCTGGACGCCCTCGCCTTCGGCCGTGGTCCCGGCGCTTTCACCGGCCTGCGCGTCGCCGCCGGGGTGGCCCAGGGGACGGCGCTGGGGGCGGGGCTGCCGGTGGTGCCGGTGTCGACCCTGGCGGCCCTGGCGGCCGAGATCCTGGCCGAGACGTCGGTGGCGTACGCCGTGGCGGCCCTGGACGCGCGCATGAACGAGGTTTACTGGGGTGTCTATCGCCGCCGGGGACAGAGAGTCGCCCTGGTCGATTCGGAGCAGGTGGTCGCCCCGGAGAAAGCCCCGCTGCCCGAGACGGTGACCGAGGCGGTGGCCGTGGGGCCGGGGTGGTCGGCTTACGGCCGGGTGCTCCGGGCCCGTTTCGGGGACCGCCTGCGGGTCGTCTGGCCCCGTCGTCTGCCGCGGGCCGCCTGGATCGCCCGCCTGGCGGCCGCCACCGATCCCGCCGAATGGGTGGCGCCGGAAGCGGTCCGCCCGGTGTATCTGCGCGACCGGGTCGTGACCGTGCGGCAAGGGGGGTGAGGGCGATTCACATGTATATTCACTGGCAACAGGAAGTGTTACGCTATATCGCCGAGCGAAAGGGAAATCCTCGACACCCGGCTCGGCTCGAGGAACCTTGATGGACAAGGCATGACCCATTCCATGGCGCAGTATTTCGAAGTTCATCCCGATCATCCCCAGCCCCGCCTGATCCGCCAGGTGGTGGCGATTCTGCGCCGCGGCGGCGTGATCGCGTATCCGACCGATTCCTCTTACGCTCTGGCCTGCCGGATCGAGGACAAGAAGGCGCTGGACCGGATCCGCCAGTTGAGACAGCTGGGGGAGAAGCACAATTTCACCCTGGTGTGTCACGACCTGTCTCAGGTATCCCAGTTCGTCCGCCTGGGCAACGAAGCCCACCGGCTGATTCGGGCGTTGACGCCGGGGCCTTACACGTTCGTGTTGAAGGCGACCCGGGAGGTGCCCCGCCGTCTCCAGCATCCGAGCCGCAAGACGGTGGGCGTCCGCATTCCCGATCACCCGGTAGTTCAGGCGTTGCTCGAGGAGCTGGGCGAGCCGCTGTTCACCACCACCTTGATCCTGCCGGGGGAAGATCGGGCCCTGGAGGATCCCCGCGAGATCCGCCGGCGCCTGGAAAAGCAGGTGGATCTGGTGATCGACGCCGGTATCGTGCTTTACGAGCCCACCACCATCATCGTCCTGACCGAGGAGGCGCCGGCGGTGGTGCGCTGGGGCAAGGGGCGGGAGCGGCTGGAAGCCTTGTTGAGCTGAGCGATTATGGAAGAACTGACCCTGGTGCAGAAGCTCGCCGTCTGGGCGTTGCCCATTCTGTTCGCTATCACCCTGCACGAGGTGGCCCACGGTTGGGTCGCCTGGCTGCTGGGGGACGACACCGCCAAGCGTTTCGGACGCCTCTCCCTCAATCCCCTCCATCACGTCGATCCGGTCGGCACGGTGGCGGTGCCGTTGATCATGCTGTTGCTGGGGGGCTTCATCTTCGGCTGGGCCAAACCGGTGCCGGTGGATTACGGCAGATTGCGCAATCCCAAGCGGGACATGGCGCTGGTGGCGCTGGCAGGGCCCGGCGCCAACCTGGGGATGGCGCTGTTCTGGGCCCTGGTGGCGCGGCTGGGAATCTGGCTGGAGATGTCGTACGTGTCGGTGCCGTTGATTTACATGGGCGCGGCCGGGATTTTCTTCAATCTGGTGCTGATGGTCCTGAATCTGTTGCCGATCCCACCCTTGGACGGCGGCCGGGTGCTGGTCGGGGTGTTGCCGGGACGTTGGGCGGGCATGGTGGCCCGGTTGGAGCCCTACGGCATGCCCATCCTCCTCCTGCTGCTGATCACCGGCATGCTCGGCCGCATCCTCGGGCCGATCATCCACGGCATGCAGGGTTGGTTCTTTTCGCTGGCGGGATTGTCGTGACCGGGGCGGTCGTCGCCAAGGTTCAGGGAACCCCGCTGCACGAGTTCCCGGAAAACCTCTACATTCCTCCCGACGCCTTGCGGGTCATCCTCGAGGAAACCTTCGAGGGGCCGCTGGATCTGCTGCTCTATCTGATCCGGCGTCGCAATCTCGACATCATGGCGGTTTCCGTCACCGAGGTGACGGCGCAATATCTCGGTTACATCGCGGTGATGGAGCGGCTGCGCATCGAACTGGCGGCGGAATATCTCCTGATGGCGGCGTTGCTGGCGGAGATCAAGTCCCGCCTGTTGCTTCCCAAGCCGGCGGAGGTGGAAGAAGCGGAGGAGGATCCCCGGGCCGAGCTGGTCCGTCGTCTGAAGGAATACGAAAGGATCAAACAAGCCGCCGTCGAGCTGGACGCTCTGCCGCGTCTCGGGCGGGATCTGTTCCCGGTGCTCCTGGCCGCCGACCTGCCGCCCCGGCCCCCGAATTTGCCGAAGGTCACCGTCGATCAGCTCGCCGAAGCCTTCCGCCAGGTTCTGATGCGGGCGGAGCGGGGCCGGAGTCACACGGTTCCGCGCGAGTCGCTGTCGGTGCGGGCGCGTATGGTCCGTTTGCTCGAATCGCTCGCGCACGGCGAGCCGGTGGCGTTCGAACGTTTGTTCGATCCCGGCGAAGGGCGTGCCGGGTTGGTGGTCACCTTTCTCGCCCTGTTGGAGCTTTGCCGGGAAGGGCGCATCGAGGTGTCGCAGCGAGAACCTCTGGCACCGATCCAAGTCCAACTGCGATGACCTTGCAGGATATCGTCGAGGCCTTGCTGCTGGCCTCGCCCGAGCCCCTGGACGAAAAGCAGTTGGTGTCGCTGCTGGCGGACGAGGGGGTGGATCGTGGGGAGTTGGAGGCGGCTTTGGCGCGTCTCCGGCGGAACTGCGAAGGTCGTCCCCTCGAGCTGGTCCGGGTGGCCGGCGGCTGGCGCTACCAGGTGCGGCGGGAATTTTCCCCCTGGGTGAGCCGCCTGTTTCCCGAGAAGGTGGGGCGCTATTCCCGCGCCTTGCTGGAGACTCTGGCGGTCATCGCCTATCGCCAGCCGGTAACCCGGGGCGACATCGAGGCCATCCGCGGGGTGACGGTCAGCAGCCAGATCATCCGCACCCTGGAAGCGCGCGAATGGATCCGGGTGGTCGGCCACAAAGAGGTGCCGGGACGCCCAGCGCTCTACCGGACCACTGACAAGTTTCTCGCCGATTTCAACCTCGAGGCCCTCGAACAGTTACCCCCGCTGCCTACCGATGAAGACGAAACGAACACCGACTGAATTTTCCGGTCCGGGCGGGCGCCTGCCCGACGGCGAGCGCCTACACAAAGTGCTGGCCCGCGCGGGCCTGGGTTCGCGGCGCCAGATCGAGCAGTGGATTCGCGAAGGCCGGGTGGAGATCAACAACCGCCAGGCCCGGCTCGGGGAGCGCTGGCACCGGGGCGATCGGGTCAAGGTGCACGGTCGGCCGGTCAACCTGGACCGGCGTCTGACCACCCGGACCCGGGTGCTGGTCTATCACAAGCCGTCGGGGGAGGTGGTGACCCGCCGCGATCCCGAGGGGCGGCCCACGGTCTTCCAGCGTCTGCCGAAGCTGGGCAAGGGCCGCTGGGTGGCGGTGGGACGGCTCGACATCAACACCGAGGGTCTGTTGCTGCTTACCAACGACGGCGAACTGGCCAACCGCCTGATGCATCCTTCCGGTGAACTGGAGCGGGAATACGCGGTGCGGGTCTACGGCAAGGTGACCGACGACATGCTGGAACGCCTGGCCCAAGGGATCGAGCTGGAAGACGGTCCGGCCCGTTTCGAGTCCATCGAGCCGGTGGGGGGCGGGGGCGCCAACACCTGGTACCGGGTGACCCTGAAGGAGGGCCGTAACCGCATCGTCCGCCGTCTGTGGGAAGCGCTGGGGGT
>JALSGR010000015.1 GCA_026982635.1 Methylothermaceae bacterium
CAATCGACCCCCTGGTGCTGGCGTTCGTCGTCGAGGCCCTGACCCTGGCCCTGGCGGTGTTGGCGGCGGTCTTGTGGCTGTGGCACCGCCACCGCCACCAGGAGCACGACGCCGCCCGCCGCCTCGTCGACCGCCTCAGGAAGACCATCCCCGGCCAGGGCGAGGAACTGAGCGCGGCGCTGGGGGAAATCGCCGCCCTGGCGGACGAACGGCGCGATGAATTCATCGAAGCGGTCCTGAGCCGGGAAAAGGCGCTGTACCGCCATGTTCTCCGGCTGTTCCTGGAACAGGACGGGCGCTTGCTTTCCCGGCTGGAACAGCAGGTCCGCGCCCTGACCGAACCCTATCGGGAACTGTTGCGTGACCTGCCCGGCGGCGGGAACGAGGCCGAATCGGATCCGCGAACCGACGAGGAACTGCGGCTCGCCCAGGAGCAAATCCGGCGTCTGGAGAGCGAAAACGAGGAACTGGCCCGGCAACTGCAGATCGCCATGGAAACCATCGAAAGCCTGTCGTCGGAATACACCCGCATGTTCGCACCGGACCGCACCGGTGCGGAACTGGAACAAAGCCGCCGGCGCATCCTGGAAACCCTGCGGGCCAGCCAGCGGCGCCTGCAACGCGTCCCGGAAACGCCCGACGACGAGGACATCATCATCGTGGAAGGAAACGGATGAGCGACACCCTGCGCTTTCTCGCCGTCGAACTGGTCCTCCTTCTGGGCCTGGGCACCGCCGCCTGGCTCGTCGGCCTCTGGCGCGCCCGCCGGCGCCGCACCGCGGAACTGGAAACCCTCCTGGACACCCTGGAAAAGGCGGCCCCGGCGCGCTGCGAACGTTACTGCCAATGGCTCAAGGCCCATTGCGGCATCGACGAGGAGCGGGCACTCCTGACCGCCAGCGCCTGGCTCGCAGCGGAACGGCGTTTCTGGCGCCAGGTGGTCGCCTGGCACCTGGAACCCGGCTCGTCCGCCCTGGCCGGGCTGCCGGAACACCTGTACCGCTGTCTCGACGACCGCCTCGAGGCCCTGGGTCCCCTGCTGCGACCCGAAGAAGCGGTGGTGGCGGCGGAACCGGTTGCCGGGGAAGACGCTCCGCAAACGCCAACGGACGAATCCCCGGACCCGCAACCGCCCGAAACGGAAAACGGCGCTGACACCGGGAGCAGCGAAGCGGATGAAGCATCCCCCTCTCCCGAGGAAGACGAAGCGGAAAACGACAGCGACACGGGGGACGGCGAAGCGAACGAAGACGCCCCAGCTCCCGAGGAAGACGAGGACGACGAGGTCGTCATCCTTTCCGACAACGAACCTGAATCTGAGGAGAACGAAGTCAAGGAGGGCGGAGAAGCGCCGACCGACGATCAGTCGCCGGAAGCGCCCCAGTAGGCGCCCAATAGCATAGCACCGCCCACTCCTGCCAGCGCCAAGGTGACCGGGGACAGCAGTCCCTGGCCGATCAGAACACTGGCCGACACCAGCATGGCCCCGCCCCCCACCGCCGCCACGGTACGGCGATGATTGCGCCGCAGCCGCCGCTCCAATCCGGCGACTTCCGCCGACCGCCACTGGAGGCGCAACCGCCCCCGCCCGGCCTGCTCCAGCACTTCCAGGGCCCAGAGGGGGGCGTCGGGAAGCCGTTCGGCCCACACCGGGAGCTGTTCCCACGCCCGGCTCGCCAGGGTGCGCGGGTGGATGCGACGGCGGAACCAGTCCTCCAGAAACGGCTTGGCGGTCTGCCACAGGTCCAGTTCCGGGTAGAGCTGGCGCCCCAGACCCTCGATCTGCAGCAGGGTCTTCTGCAGCAGCACCAGTTGGGGCTGGACCTCCATGTGGAAACGGCGCGCGGTCTGAAACAGGCGCAGGAGCAACTGGCCGTAGGAAATCTCCCCCAGGGGTTTGGCGAAGATGGGCTCGCACACGGCGCGGATGGCCGACTCGAATTCCTCCACCCGCACATCCGCCGCCACCCAGCCCGACTCCACGTGCATCCGCGCCACCTTGCGGTAGTCGCGGTTGAAGAAAGCCAGCAGATTGGCGGCCAGATAGTACTGGTCCGCCTCCGACAGGCTAGCGACGATGCCGAAATCCACCGCCATGTAACGGGCCGGCTGGTCGGGATCGACGAAGACGTTGCCCGGATGCATGTCGGCGTGGAAGAAATTGTCGCGGAACACCTGGGTGAAAAAGATCTCCACCCCGCGTTCGGCCAGCAGCTTGAAATCGACCCCCGCCTTCCGCAGCGCCTCGACGTCGGCGACCGGGATACCGTGAATGCGCTCGATCACCAGCACTCGGGTGCGGGTCCAGTCGAAATGGACGCGGGGGACGTAGAGGATCTCGGAATCCTCGAAGTTGCGCCGCAATTGCGCGGCGTTGGCGGCCTCGCGCACCAGGTCCAACTCGTCGTGGATGGTCTTGTCGAACTCGGCCACCACCTCCACCGGCCGCAAGCGCCGCGAGGCGGGCACGAAACGCTGCAGCAGGCGGGCGACCAGGTACATCAGCTCCACGTCCTCGCGGATGCGGCGCGCCACCCCGGGACGCAGCACCTTCACCACCACTTCCTCCCCGCTCTCGAGGCGGGCCGGATGGACCTGGGCGATCGAGGCCGAGGCCAGCGGAGTCGGGTCGAATTCGGCGAAGACCTCGGCCAGCGGCCGGCCCAGTTCCCGCTCGACGATGGCGACCGCTTGCTCGCCGGGAAAGGGCGGCACCCGATCCTGGAGCTTCGCCAGCTCGACGGCGATGTCGTCGGGAAGCAAGTCGCGGCGGGTGGAGACCGCCTGGCCGAACTTGACGTAGATCGGGCCCAGCTCCTCCAGGGCACGGCGGATGCGCACCCCCCGCGGGGGCTGGCGGCGCTCGGGAGAAAGCCGGCGCAGGAAGCGCAGCGGCCGCAGCCACGGCAAGCCCAGGATCAGCTCGTCGAGGCCGTGGCGCAGCAGGATGCGCTGGATCTGCACCAGGCGCCAGCAGGAACGCAGCGCGATCACCCGGCCGTCTTCCTCCGCAGCCGTTGCAAGCGGGCTTCGAGACGCTCGACGTCGTCACGCAGCTCGCCGATGCGGCGGTACAGCGCCTCGGCCTCCAAAGGCGCGGGCAGCGCCCGGGTCTCCTCCTGGAGGAATTCGGCCAGGTTCCACTGGAAGGTGCGCCAGGCGTGGCGGTGCCAAGCCACCAGATCGCGGGCGGCCGCCGCGGCCCGTTCGCCGGCGGTCTGCGCCAACCAGCCCTCCCAGTCCAGATCCAAACGCCGCAGCAGATTCTGCAGCCGTTTGGCGGTGTCCATGTCCCCCTCGACCTCGACCGCCCCCTGGAACAGGCCGGTTTCGGGACGTTCGGCCACCAGCAGGCGGAGAAAACCCGCCGGACCGCCGCGCAGCACCACGTCGGGCGAACGGGGACACCGATCCAGCACCAGCACCGTCTCAGTGGTGGGACTGAGGCAGAACCGCACCCCCGGCGGGATCAGCTCCACCGCGACGATCCTGCCGGCCAGGGGGCGGAGCAAGCGCCGGGCGCCGGGATCGAGGCGCAGCAGGCGGGCCATCGCCGCTTCGAGACTCTGGGACAACAGGGCGCGGGCCAGCATCCCGTCACCCGTCGACCAACCCGCCGGGAGGCGGGGAAAGATCGGCCGGCGCGGTCCTGCCCCGCTTCCGCCCGTGGAAGTGATCGGTGACGAAGCGCACCATGTCAGAGCTTGTAACCCCGGTGGATGGCCACCACCCCCCGGGTCAGGTTGAAATATTCGATGTGCTCGAACCCGGCCTTGGCCATCATGCCCTTCAGGGTGTCCTGGTCCGGGTGCATGCGGATGGACTCGGCCAGATAGCGGTAACTGTCTGGATCGCCGGCGACCAGCTTGCCCATGAGCGGCAGCAACTTGAAGGAATACAGGTCGTAGAGCCGGGTGAACAGTTCGCCGCTGGGTTTGGAGAACTCCAACACCAACAGGCGGCCGCCCGGCTTCAACACCCGGTATATCGACGCCAGGGCCTTGTCCTTGTCGGTGACGTTACGCAGGCCGAAACCGATGGTGACGCAGTCGAAGCTGGCGTCCGCGAAGGGCAGCGCCTGGGCGTCCACCTGGGCGTAGCGGATGCCGCGGACCAGCCCCTCGTCGGTGAGACGGTCGCGCCCCCGGCGCAGCATCGAGGCGTTGATGTCCGCCAGCACCACCTCGCCCCCCTCCCCCACCCGGGGATGGAACAGCCGGGTCAGATCCCCGGTGCCGCCGGCCAGATCCAGCACCCGTTCGCCGTAGCGCACCTGGCTGAGAAACACCGTCAGGCGCTTCCACAGGCGGTGGACGCCGAAGGACATCAGGTCGTTCATCAAGTCGTACTGGTCCGCCACCGAATCGAAGACGTTGCGGACCAGTTTCGCCTTCTCCCCCACCGGCACCCGACGGAAACCGAAATGGGTGGTCTGTTTTTCGTCGTTCATCGATCACCGGGAAGTACAAGCCACCCGGTTTCGATACCGGGCGACATCTTCAGCCACGGGAACCCCATGGCGCCATAACTCGTATTCGCTGATATCCAGCTCCGCGTTCCAGCTGACGGCGTAACCACCAGGTTCTATTCGGACGGAACGAAACAATTCAGGATCGCGCAAAGCGCTGAACATGGGCCGATCCAGTAGAGGCGACACATCGTATATCCGAACGCTGTCATCGGTAAAACGCACCCGGAGACGATAACCCTCTTGCGGGTCAACACTGACGATTCTCGGTATGTCTTTCATAACAAAGGCGGTAATTTCCGAAACTCCTGGGTCCGCCACATTTCCCATAACTCAGTTTGATACAAGCGCCCCCATTCAACAATCATTTTTCTGGCCCGTTGCGGCAAATTACCTTCCAGCATTTCCAGGGAATCAATGGAAAAAAGGCCGTAATACTCACCATACACTGCATGGAAATGGGGTGGAGGATGATCGAGGAAATATAGTTTGATCACGATTCCATAGAATCGGGTGATCTCCGGCATTTCTACAATATGTACCGGCTCAGGTCCTCGTCCTTGGCCAGGTCGGCGAGATGCCCGTCCACGTAGGCGGCGTCGATGGCGACCGTCTGGCCGGCCAGGTCCGGGGCCTCGAAGGAGATCCGCTCCAGCAGCTTCTCCAGCACCGTGTGCAGGCGGCGGGCGCCGATGTTCTCCACGGTTTCGTTCACCTGCCAGGCGATCTCGGCGATGCGGGCGATGCCGTCGTCGGTGAATTCCAGATTCACCCCCTCGGTGGCCATCAGGGCCTTGTACTGCTCGGTGAGGGAGGCGTCCGGTTCGGTGAGGATGCGGATGAAATCTTCGACCGACAGGGCGTCCAGCTCCACCCGGATGGGAAAGCGCCCCTGGAGCTCGGGAATCAGGTCGGCGGGCTTGGCCAGATGGAAGGCGCCGGAGGCGATGAACAGGATATGGTCGGTGCGCACCATGCCGTACTTGGTGCTGACGGTGCTGCCCTCCACCAGGGGCAGGAGGTCGCGCTGCACCCCTTCCCGGGAGACGTCGGCACCGGAACCCATCTCCGAACGGCGGCAGATCTTGTCGATCTCGTCCAAGAACACGATGCCGTTCTGCTCCACCGCCTCCAGGGCGCGCAGCTTGATCTCCTCCTCGTTGACCAGCTTGGCCGCCTCCTCCTCCCGCAGGGCCTCGAGGGCGTCCTTGATCTTCATCTTGCGCTTGCGGGTCTTGCCGCTGGCCAGGCTCTGGAACAGACTCTGCAATTGGCTGGTCATCTCCTCCATCCCCGGCGGGGCCATGATCTCTACCCCCATCCGCGGGGCCTGGACCTCGATCTCGATTTCCATGTCGTCGAGCTGCCCGGCGCGCAGCTTGTCGCGAAAGCGCTGGCGCGCCGCCGATTCCTTTTCCTCGGGAGTCTCGCTCCAGCTCGAAGGGGGCGGCACCAGGACGTCGAGGATCCGTTCCTCGGCGGCCCGCTCGGCCCGAGCCCGGACCTTCTCCATCGCCGCCTCGCGGGTCTGTTTCACCGCCACTTCCACCAGGTCGCGGATGATGGATTCCACGTCGCGGCCCACGTAGCCCACCTCGGTGAACTTGGTGGCCTCCACCTTGA
>JALSGR010000016.1 GCA_026982635.1 Methylothermaceae bacterium
AGCCAGCTGGGATTGTCGCAAGCGGAATCCGGGCCGCGGCACCTCTCCCCGATCGAGAAAAATACGCCCGCTCTCCCGGTAGCGGCGCAGGACGGGGAGACGGCGCCGCACCTGGTCCCGATAGCGGGGACCGACGACGAACCCCTCGCGGGCGTGGCGGATCGCCGGCGCCAGCGTCACCGTGAGGGGCAGGCGGCCGTAATGCCGGGCCAGGTGCACCAGGGCGGCGGGAACCCCTGGAATCCCGGCCGCCAGCGGACCGTCCACCGACAACCCGGGCACCGGGTCGCCCCGGTCGTCCAGATACATGTCGCGCCGCGCCGCCAGCGGCGCCCGTTCCCGGGCGTCGATCATGACCTGGAAACCGTCACGGGCGCGGTGCAACAGGAAGAAGCCACCACCACCAAGCCCGGAACCGGCCGGTTCCACCACCGCCAGCGTCGCCGCTACCGCCACGGCGGCATCGAAAGCGTTTCCCCCCTGCTCGAGGATGGCGAAACCGGCCGCGGTGGCCAACGGATGGGCCGAGGCAATGGCCGCCTGGGGCGGCCGGGGCCCAGCGGCGACGGCGATCTGCCACAGCAGGCAGACGAGCGCCAATCCCAGACGGGGGCCGGGCCTCATTCCTGTTCCAGGCGGAGGTACTTCCGATACAGGGTTTCCCGATCCTCCCGGTGGTCCGGATCGGGAACGATACAATCGACCGGACAGACTTCCACGCACTGGGAAGTCGAATAATGGCCGACGCATTCAGTACAGCGGTCCGGATCGATCCGGTAGATTTCCTCACCGAGGGAAATGGCGTCGTTGGGACACTCGAGCACGCAGACGTCGCAGCAGATGCACTCATCGGTGATTTTCAGCGCCATCACGAACCTCCTGGAAAAATCTCCCGCAAACGCCGGGCCACGGGCGCCGGCACGAACTGGTCGATGTCGCCGCCCAGCCGGGCGACTTCCTTGATCAAACTGGAGGAGACGAAGGCGTATTGCTCGGCGGGGGTCAAGAACATCGTCTCGATACCTTCCCCGGCCAAACGCCGGTTCATCGCCGCCAGTTGAAATTCGTACTCGAAGTCCGACACCGCCCGGAGACCGCGCAGGATGACCCTGGCGCCGTGCTGGCGGGCGCAATCGACCAGCAAATTGCCGAAGCCGATCACCCGGACGTTGTCCAGGTGGGCGAGCACTTCCCTGGAGAGCGCCACCCGCTCCGCCAGGGAGAGCAACGGCCCCTTGCCGCGGTTTTCGGCGACCGCCACCACCACCTGGGAGAAAATCCCCGCCGCCCGGCTGATCAGATCCACGTGACCGTTGGTGATGGGATCGAACGTGCCCGGATAGATGGCGGTGACGTTCATGACACCCTCCGATACAGATGGCATCCGACCTCGCCGACCCGTTTGCACCGCAGCAGGCGCCAGTTTTCCGGCACCTCGGGGACCCAATCGCTTTCCGCCTCCACGTAAACCCGGGCGTCGGGGGCCAGCCAGCCGCCGTCTTCCAGGGACCGGCAACAACCGGCCACCTCGCCCCGCCCGAAAGGCGGATCGAGAAACACCAGATCGAAAGCGGCCGGTGGTGGCCGACGCAAAAACCGCCCCACCTGTGCACGCACGACGGTCACCTGTCCGGCCTGCAACCGACGGGAATTTTCCGCCAGGGATCGGACGACCCGGGGATCGGCCTCCACCTGAATCACTTCGGCGGCCCCGCGGGAAGCCGCTTCGAAGCCGAGGGCGCCGCTGCCGGCGTACAGGTCGAGACAGCGGGCGCCCGGCACTTCGCTCTGAAGCCAGTTGAACAGCGTTTCCCGCACCAGCCCCGGCGTCGGGCGCAGACCCGCCACGGGGGGAAAACGCAGTTTGCGCCCCCGCCAGCGGCCGGCGATGATGCGGATCTCATTCTTTCTCGCCATGGTTCATGGCGCCTCCCCCCACCAGCACGGTCTGGAAGCGGTCCGGATCGAGGCGGCGGCGGAAGGCATCGACGATGTCCCGCCGGCTCACTTGCCTCACCCGTTCGGGGAAACGGTCGAGATAATCCAGCGGCAAGCCGTAGAAAGCGATCATCGCCACGTAGTCGGCCAGTTTGGCGTTGCTGTCGTAGCGCAGGACGAAACCACCGGTGATGTTCTTCTTGGCCGCCTCCAGCTCCGCCTCGGTGGGGCCCTTGTCCAGGTAATCGCGGATGGTTTTGTGCAACACTTCGAGGGCGTCCAGCGCTGCGTCGTTGCGGGTCTGCAGGGCGGCGACGAACGGCCCCTTTTCCTGGAGGGGCAGGAAGTAACTGTAGGCACTGTAGGACAACCCACGCTTTTCCCGGATCTCCTTGACGATCCGGGAAGTGAATCCACCGCCCCCCAGTATGTGGTTGCCCACGTAAAGGGGGAAGTAGTCCGGATCGCCGCGCCGCAGCACAGGCATGCCGGTGTAGATGTGGGTCTGGACGGAGGGGAACAGGCGGTGTTCCGTGCGACCCTTCTCAGGCGGGGAAACCGGAGGAATCGGGGGAGCGGCCTCTCCCCGGGGCAGGGCGTCGGTCAGGCGCCGGGCGATGCGGTCCGCCCGATCGCGGTCCACCGCTCCGACGATCACTACGATGGCGTTGCGGGTGACGTAATAGCGCTCGTGAAACGCCTTCAGATCATCGCGTTCGATGGCCTCGACGGTGTCGATTTCCCCTTCCGGGGGGTGCGCGTAAGGATGATCCCCGTAGAGCATCCGGTAAAACCGCCGGGCGGCGATCTGCCCCGGGGATTCCTCCCGGTGCCGCAATGCCTGGAGCAAGCGGCGCTTTTCCCGCTCGAAATCGCGCCTGGCGAAGCGGGGATGGGCCAGGATCTCCGCCGCGGTCTCCAGGGCCACCGTCAGCTTGTCCGCCTCGGTAAGGCTACGCAGGTCGAGCCAGGCCGAATCCCGCGAGGCCCCGGTGGACAGCTCAGCCCCGACGTTCTCCAGACGCCGGGCGATCGCATCGGCGTCCCAATCGCCGGCCCCCTTGTCGAGCAGGGCGGCGGTCAGAGACGCCAGGCCGTGGCGGTCACCGTCCCGGGCGCTGCCGGCGGCGAAGACCACCTGCACATCCACCAAGGGCAGCTCGGGATTGTGGACGAAATAGACCCCCACGCCCGCAGGGGTCTCCCAGTGCTGGATGCGGGGGCCGGCGTGGACCAGGAACGGCCACAACAGCAACGGCAGCAAAAAACGCAGCAGATCAACGGACATGTTCACCTCCCGGCGCAATTTCGGGAACCGCGGAACGCCGGCCCGCCTCGATGGGCAGCGGCAGCAGATGGGCCACGGTCAAACGCTCAGGAATCAAATACTTGCGCGCCACCTGACGCACCTGCTCGGCACTGATGCGGCGAATGCGGTCGACGTATTCGTCCAGACGCCGCCAACCCAGTCCCACCGTCTCCAGCAGCCCGATCTGCATGGCCTGATAAAACATGGAATCGCGTTGATAGACCGCTTCGGCGGTGACCTGGGTCTTGACCCGTTCCAGTTCCTCGGCGCTGACCAGTTCCTTCTGGAGCATTTCGACTTCCCGCCGCAAGGACCGCTCCAATTCCTCCAGGTCATGGCCCTGGGCCGGGGTGGCGTCGAAGACGAACAAGCTCGGCAACCGGTTGTACAGATCGTAGCCGGCACCGGCGGCGGCGGCGATCTGGCTGCCGCGCACCAGACGGCTGGCCAGCCGGGCGCTTTCCCCCCCGTCGAGGATGCCCGCCAGCACGGTCAGGGCGTAGGCCTCCCACCGCCGGTCCTCGGGCAGGCTGGCCAGCACCGGCACCTTGTATCCCATCAGCAGGTAGGGCAACTTGGCGGGCAGTTTCACCTGGAGACGACGCTCCCCCAACTGTTCCACTTCGGTACGCGGCTTCAGGGGGGGAATCTCGCTGGGCTGCAGGGGGCCGAACCAGCGCCGGGCCAGTTGCAGCACTTGCCTGGGTTCGACGTCGCCGACCACGACCAGGGTGGCGTTGTTGGGGGCGTACCAGCGCCGATACCACCGCCGGAGATCTTCCACCGTCAGGGCTTCGATGTCGGCCGGCCAACCGATCACCGGATTGCGGTAAGGCCCGTTGGTGAAAGCCGTGGCCATGAAGTGCTCGTGGGTCTTGGCGCGGGGGCGGTCGTCGGTCCGCATACGCCGTTCTTCGAGCACCACCTGCTTCTCCTTGACGAACTCCTTCTCGTCCAACTGCAGGTTGCGCATACGATCGGCCTCCAGCTCGAAGGCTACGGCCAATCGGGACTTCTCCAGGGTTTCGAAATAGGCGGTGTAGTCGGATCCGGTAAAGGCGTTCTCCCGGCCGCCGTGTTCAGCGATGATGCGGGAGAACTCCCCGGGCCCGTGTTTGCTCGTGCCCTTGAACATCATGTGCTCGAGCAAGTGGGAGATGCCGGTGATCCCTTCGTGCTCGTAGCTGGAACCCACTTTGTACCAAACCTGGGTGACGACCACCGGCGCCCGGTGATCTTCCTTGACGAGAACCTTCAAGCCGTTTTCCAGCCTGAATTCGTGAACCTGGGTCGCGGCCGCCGCCCACAGAGGCAACAGCAGCGCCATCAACCACAACCAGCGAGCACGCTTGCGAGGATCGATCATAACCGTCCCTAAATCCCGATGGAATTCGTATAAAATGAGGGGTTCCATTGTAAACGATTCCCCCGGGACCCATGAAAGCAAATACCATTTCCCTCGCGAGCCGAACCATGCCGCGCTGGCGCGCCTATTGGCAACTGTGCAAACCCAAGGTGGTGGCCCTGATCGTGTTCACCGCCGTGGTCGGCATGTTTCTGTCGGTTCCAGGAATGGTGCCCTGGCGGCCGCTGGTGTTCGGAACCCTGGGAATCGCGCTGGCCGCCGCATCCGCCGCCGCTTTCAATCACTACCTGGACCGGGAAGCCGACGCCCGGATGGGACGCACCCACAGGCGCCCCCTACCCCGCGGCGAAATCGAACCGCGGCGGGTCTTGATCTTCGCATCAATGCTGGGAATCGCCTCGATGGCGATCCTGACTTTCCAGGTCAACGGGCTGACGGCGGTCCTGACCTTCCTGTCCCTGATCGGTTACGCCGTGGTGTACACCGTCTATCTGAAACGGGCCACGCCGCAGAACATCGTGATCGGCGGCGCCGCCGGGGCGGTCCCGCCCATCTTGGGGTCGTGCGCCGTCCTGGGAAGCGTTCACCCCCATTCCGTGCTGCTGTTTCTGATCATCTTCCTCTGGACGCCGCCCCATTTCTGGGCCTTGGCCATCGCCAAGCGGGACGAGTACGCCAAAGTGGACATCCCCATGCTGCCGGTGACCCACGGGGTCGAATTCACCGGCCTGCAGGTGTTCCTCTACACCATCCTGCTGACTGTCATCAGCCTGATTCCCTATCTGACCCGCATGAGCGGATTGATCTATCTGGCTACCACCCTGGCCCTGGATACCGTATTCCTGCACCTGGCCTGGCAACTCCGCCGCCATCCCGACGACCGCCGCCTGGCCATGCGCACCTTCGCCTATTCCATCCTTTACCTGATGGGCATCTTCGCCGCCTTGCTGGTGGACCACTACGTCCGCATCGACTTTTGAATCAGACGGCTTCCGCCGCCATCAGGCTTTTCAGCTTCTTGATGGCGTTCTTTTCCAACTGGCGGATCCGCTCCGCGGACACCCCGTAACGATCCGCCAGCTCCTGCAGGGTCACTTTCCGGTCGCTCAGCCAGCGGGACTGGAGAATGTCCCGGCTGCGGTCGTCCAGTTGCGTCAGGGCCCGCTGCAGTTGCCGATGCTCGATCTGGCGCCACTCCGATTCCTCCAATTGCCGGGCCGGATCCGCATCGGCGTCGGCGCTGAGGAAATGGGCCGGCGACGGGGAGGAATCCTCGCTTTCGTCCACACCGCCGTCGAAGGCCATGTCATGGCTGTTCATGCGTTTTTCCATTTCCCGTACCGTTTCCACCTTGACGCCCAGATCCCGGGCAATGGTTTCGGCCTCGCTTTGATTGAGCCAGTTCAGTTTCTTGCGAGCCTTGCGCAGATTGAAGAACAGCTTGCGCTGGGCCTTGGTGGTGGCGATCTTGACGATGCGCCAGTTGCGCAAGATGAACTCGTGAATCTCGGCGCGGATCCAGTGGACGGCGAAGGAAATCAGACGCACGCCGACCGCAGGATCGTAACGCTTCACCGCCTTCATCAGGCCGATGTTGCCCTCCTGGATCAGATCCGCCAGCGGCAAACCATAACCCAGGTAGCCTTTGGCGATGGGAACCACGTAGCGCAGGTTGGCCAGAATCAACTGCTTGGCCGCTTCCAGGTCGTTGTGGCGGCGAAAGCGGGTCGCCAGCCTGCGCTCCTCCTCGGCGTTCAGCTTGGGCAATTGGTTGACAGCGACGATGTAGTCGTTGACCGAACGAATCGAAGTCCCGATGCTTGGAACCGCCAGTGCGTTGCTCATTCTGCTATCCCCCTCGCTTGTGATTTTTCTTCGACACCGGAGCCATGTTAGCACTCTACCAGAGAGAGTGCTAACTTTTTTCAAAGTTCCTTGCCATAGATAAAAAAAACCGCCCCGAAGGGCGGCCTACCAAAGAGGTAGTTCAATGGCTGCACGAAACGTTCAGGACGGACTCCACTTCCCTGTGGAGTCACCAGGAGGAATGATCCTCAATCCAACCAACGGGCCTGGTCGGGACCCACCCGAGCGACGGCCTGGTCATAGACCTCGCCGCACAGCTCTTTGCCGATCAGGTCGGCACAGGCGGCGAGAACCTGCAGGAAGGTGCCCAGCAGCCCCAGCGCAAACCAGCCAAAGAAGACAAACCCGTAATGCAGCGGGGCCACGAACAGCTCTTCCATGAACCAGAAGGTATGCCCCCATTCGTTCAGACCGACGTTGGGGACGATCATGAACGGCCCTACCACAAAGATCAGATAGGGAAGGGACAATCCCCGCTTGGTGTAATCGAAGTACGGCAGGCGGGTGTGGGCATAGATGAAGGCGGCAAAGCCCGTGACGATGTACACCGGATAAGCACCATAGAACTCGATGATGTGACTCGGGGTGAAGTCGGTATCCCGCACGATGGTCTGATGCCAGGTGCCATCCTGTTCGGTAAAGTAACTCGCCCCCCAATAGACGGCATAGGCATAAGCCACCAACCAAATCAAGTGGGTCATGCTACGCCGCAATTCCTCGCGCGTGCCGCGAATTCGATCCAGATCGCGGGGCCGGGTACGCCAGAGGTAGCCCCACAAGGCAGCCGCCACCAAAATCTCCACCACGATTTCGGTATAAAGGAAATTCATCCAGTAGGTTTCGAATTCGGGGGCAAAGGAATCCAGGCCGGCAGACCAGCCATACACCTGTTCGTACCAGCGCACCCAACCGTAAAGAACGGTGTAGAACGCCAAGGCGCCGATCAGCGCCTTCTTGTTGAGCAGGGGCGCCTCCGCCTGAGCAGCGACACCTGCAGTCGTAGATGCCATAGGTACCTCCTCAATCGTGTTGTGTTTGTAAAGGCAGAACAAGGGTACAAAACTTCGTCAGCCGACAGTTTGATCAACATCAAAAAAACCATTATTTTTTCATGGTTTTTGGCTTTCAGCCGGGAAAATCGAACCCGGCAACTCATGCAGGGGAATGACGGAGAGACCAGAGATAACGGCTCACCACCAACCAGGCGGCCGCCATGCCCAACAGGACAGCCCAGCCCCAGAAGATGGCGATCTCCCCCGGGGTGGCAAAGCGCAGATGGTAAAGGCCGTCGTACAAACCGGCCAGGCGATCGACCTGCGGACGCAATCCAAGATACAGGCCGTAAACCAGTAGCCAGGCCAATCCCCCACCGATGCAGCCATACCAGAAACCGAGATAGAGAAAGGGCCTGCGAACGAAACGGTCGGTCGCCCCGAGCAGCAGCATCACCTCGATCTCGCGGCGCCGGTCTTCGATCTCGAGGCGAACGGTATTGCCGACCACCAGCAGCGCCGCCGATCCCAGGATCACACCCAGCAGCATCGCCCCCCGCTCGGCAAGATCCAGCCAGCCCTTCAGCCGTTGCAGCCAGCGCATGTCCCACTGGACGAAATCCACCCCTTTCCAGCGCTGCCATCGTTCGACCAGGGAAGCCAGCTTTTCCGGATCCTCCCACGCCCGCCTGGGCAGCACCTCGATGACGATGGGAAGGGGATTGTCCGGCAAGGCCTGCAGCACGTCGCCGAAACCGCTGTATCGGCGGAATTGGGCCAGACCGGTTTCCTTGTCGATCAGGCGGACCTCGGCCACCGCCCTGTCGCCTTTCAGTTTCCGGAGTAGTTCACCGGCCTTTTTGCGATCGACTTCCGGTTCCAGGTAGAGGGAAACCCGCCAGTGATTTTCGAGGTGCTCGCTCAGAGCGTGGAGATTCTCGAGAACGAGATAGAAGGCCAGCGGCAACACCAGGGTGACGGCGATCACCAGGACGGTCACCAGCGTCATCCAGGGTGTGCGCCACAGCCGGCCCAGACTGGAGAACAGAGCATGGCCCTGCAACCGCAACCAGACGCCCACCCATCTCTTCAGCCGAGCGACGGCGCCGGGACGCCCCGTGCTCATACCAGGCGGCCCCGCTCCAGCCGGATCACCCGGTCGGCGAACCGGGAAACCAGTCCCTGGTCGTGGCTGGCGATCAGAAAGGTGATGCCGATGCGGTTGAAATCGCGGAACATTTCCATGATTTCGACGGAAAGGTCCGGGTCGAGATTGCCGGTGGGCTCGTCCGCTAGAATCAGGGGGGGACGGGTGGCGATGGCCCGGGCGATGCCCACGCGCTGCTGCTCCCCTCCGGAAAGGGTGATGGGATAACGTCGCTCGAACCCGGCCAGGCCGACCTTGTGGAGCGCCGCCCGGGTACGGCGCTCGATCTCCTCGGGGCCGTAACCGGCGATCAAAAGCGGCAGCGCGACGTTGTCGAACACGCTGCGGTCGTGGAGCAGGCGGTAGTCCTGGAAGATCAATCCCAGACGGCGACGCAGGAAGGGAATGGCATGGGCGGAAATCCGACCGACGCGCTTTCCCGCCAACAGGATGTCACCGCGGCTGGGGCGCTCGATCAAGGCAGCGAGACGGAGCACGGTGCTTTTCCCGGCACCGGAATGGCCGGTGATGAAGACCATCTGGCCCCGCTCGACGGCGAAGCTGACCTCGCGCAACACCTCGCCGCTGCCCGGATAGCGTTTGCCGACCCGTTCGAAGCGCAGCACGGCTCTCAGTGCAACACCGGCGCCTCCTTGCGGGACGGCTCGGGCTCGGCGAACAGGGCGTCGACGAAAGCCTCGGCGTCGAAGTCCTGCAGGTCGTCGATACCCTCCCCGATACCGATGAGGCGAATGGGAATGCCGAACCGCTTCGCCAGGGCGAAGATCACGCCGCCCTTGGCGGTGCCGTCCAGCTTGGTCAGGGCGATACCGGTGACGCCGACCGCCCGGTCGAACTGCTCCGCCTGCATCAGGGCGTTCTGCCCCGTGGTGGCGTCGAGGACCAGCAACACCTCGTGCGGCGCCGAAGGGTCCAGCTTCGCCATGATTCGCTTGATCTTGGCCAGTTCCTCCATCAGATTGGACTTGGTGTGCAAGCGGCCGGCGGTGTCGGCGATCAGGACGTCGATGCCGCGGGCCTTGGCCGACTGGAGCGCATCGTAGATGACCGAGGCGGAATCGGCGCCGGTTTCCTGGGCGACCACCGGGACCTGATTGCGTTCGCCCCACACCTTGAGCTGATCCACGGCGGCGGCCCGGAAAGTGTCCCCGGCCGCCAGCATCACGCTGTAACCCTGACGCTGCAGGCGCTTGGCCAGCTTACCGATGGTCGTGGTCTTACCGACACCGTTCACGCCCACCACCAGGATGACGAACGGCCGGTGGCCGGTGTCTATTTCCAATGGTCGGCTGCAGGGCGCCAGGATTTCCAGCAGCACATCGTGCAAGGCTCCCATGACCTCGTCGCTGTCTTCGAGCTGACGGCGGGAAAGTCTGGCGGTGAGGCGGTCGACGATCTCCTGCGTCGCCTCGACGCCGACGTCGGCCATCAACAGGTGGGTCTCGATTTCCTCCAGAAGCGCCTCATCCAATCGGCGGCCGGCCAGGGGCAGGGCGGCCAGGAACCCGGTCAAGCCCTGGCGGGTCTTCCCCAATTGGCTCCGGAGGCGCTGGAACAGGGTTTCCGGGCGCGGCGGGACGGCCTCGGCCGGCGGGGGGACGACCTCCGGCGTCACCGCCTCGACGCCTTCCTTTTCGACCACCGGCAGCGGCGGTCCCTGACACAGACGAAACACCACCCCGGTCACCACCAGCATCAATCCGAGAGCCGCCAAGCCGTGCGCCACCACCAGTCCTGGATGCGCCCCCTTCAGGACGATAGACATACCCAGCGTGATCACGACCAGCAGGAGAAAATTGACCAGCAGCCCGACTTTACTCAGGTGGGGCACCTTGGGATTGGAGCTGATGGCCATCCCCAGGCCGAACAGGACCACGAAACCGACCGCGGCACCGACACGATGGAGCCAATGGATGGCGATCCGGGCCTCGGCATCCGGCAGGCTCCAACCGGTCAGACCAGCGGCCCATTGGCGCCAGAAGGCCAGGCCGTCCCAATCCATGACCGGCCACCAGCTTCCCTGACAGGTGGGAAAGTCCGGGCACACCAGGGCGGCGTAATTGGCCCCCACCCAGACACCCAGCAACCCCTGCAACAACAGCAGGCTCCAGCCGAACCAGGCATAGCGATACAATCCCCGGGTATGGTCGTAGCGGACCCGCCGGGCCGGACTCAAAGCCAGATACCAAGCCAGCAGACCCATCGTCAGCAGGACCGCCGACAGCCAGTGCAAGGTGACGACGGCAGGCATGAGACGGCTGGCCACGGTCGCCAGTCCCAGCCAGATCGTCAGGCCACAAACCGCCAGCAAAGCGATGGCCGGCAACACGCACCGCCTCCGCTCCGAACGGATCAGGGCGCCCAGCAGCAGTCCTGCCAGCCCCAGCGTCGAGAGCACGCCGCCATAACGATGGAGCATCTGCCAGCGGGCCGCTGCGGCATCGTAAAGGAAGCCGGGATAGCGTTCCGCCGCCTCCGCAGGCAACCGCGGCGCCGGCCACCATTGACCGAAACAGGTCAGGGCGTCCGGGCAGGCCGTCCCCGCACCGCTGGCACGCACGTAGATACCCAGCGCCACGGTGGCCAACAGGAGAAACAAAACCAGAAGAACGGATCGTCTATACATGACAAGAACTTGCAAGCTCAGCCGATACGGGAGGCCCGCAACAAGCGCTTCAGATCGCGGTACAGGCCAAAGGGATCGAAGCCGGCATCATACCACATCATCAAATTGGCCAACGGGTCCATCACCACCAGGTGGCCGCAGCGGAGCGCCCTCCCGAACGCGTCGGCCTCCAATCCCCGCAGGAAGCTCTCCGGCACCGTAGCCAGATACAGATCCTGGTCGGCACGCATCATTTTCAACAACCCGGCGCTGGGCGGCTGCGCCTCGGACCAGACCGCCAGGCGTCTGATCCGAGGGATGTCCTTGTTGAACAGGGGATGCAGCCGGCGGGTGTCCTCCAGCAACCGCCGGCAGCCGTCTTCGTCCCCTGGCACGATCAGATGGATCAGCACCCAGCGGCCCCGGATCTCCCGCAGCGGCTTGCGGCCCCCGGTGAGAGGCCGGAACACGTCGTAGTCTTGCGCCAGCGGCGGCTGGATCAGACGGCCGTGATTGGCCGGATCGCCCCACAGACCGGGATGCTCGACCAGATACCAGGCCCCGATCCAGGGCAGAACGCCGATCAAGACGATGAGCCAAAAGATCCACCAATTGCCTTTGCCGCTTTTACCGTCGCCGCTCACGTTCTCTTTCTCCGTTTCACACCGTGCCGAATCCAAAGCCCCAGCGCGATCGCCGCAAAACTGAACCACTGGATGGCATAACCGATGTGGCGCTGGGGACGCACGTGCTCCAGGCGCCAATCCCGCAGATAACCATCGGGAAGGTCGGGGTCCATCTTGAGCTGGTAGTCGGCCACTACCCTTCCCAGACGGGCGGCGGCGACCTCCGGCTCCAAAATCTGCACCACGGCGGGCCAGCCGTCCGTGGGGCGGCGCATTCCCGCCAGATCCATGCCGGCCTGGGGAAAACGGTCCACCCGACCGCGAACGGTCACCCGACGCCTGGCGACGGTCACCGCAGGCAAATGACGCCGATCCCCGGAAGCCGGAAGCCAGCCGCGATTGACCAGGATCACGCCCCCCCCTTCGAGCTGCAGAGGCGTCAACACCTCGTAACCGGCCCGCCCTCCGTAGACGCGATCATCGAGGAGAAACTGATGTTCCGGATCCCAGATACCGGTGACGATCACCTGCCGGTAACGCCCCAGTCGCGCCAGCGACTCCCCCCCCTGTAGTCGGACCGGGGGCAATTCCAACTGCCGCGCCTGCAGGTCCAGCAGCGCCTGCTTCTCCGCCGCCCGCCGCAGTTGCCAGTTTCCCAGAAACAGGAACACCACCACGGCCGCCGCCGTCAAAAGGGTGATCGTGAAGCTGGGTTTGAAAACCCATCCACCGCTCCGTACCATAACCGCTTTAATTCCGGGATAACGTCATGCTCACCAAGCTCTTCATTCTCCTGGTCTTCCTCGCCATCCTCATCAGCCTGGGATCGGCCCTCTACTATCTCATCCACGACAAGAACCGCTCGCCACGCACCGTCAAGGCCTTGACCACGCGCATTTCCCTATCGTTAGTCTTGTTTCTCTTCCTGTTGTTCGCAGCCACTCGAGGATGGATTAAACCCCACGGCATCGGCCAGATGCCCCAGCCACAAAAAAAGGCGCTACTTCGGTAGCGCCTTTTCCGCCGGAACGGCCGGCTTCAGAGCCAATAGACGAAGATGAACAGCCCCAACCAGACCACGTCGACGAAGTGCCAGTACCAGGCGGCCGCCTCGAAGGCGAAGTGATGATCGGGATCGAAATGGCCCCGCAACGCCCGGAACAGAATGACGGTCAGAAAGATGGCGCCGATGGTGACGTGGAAACCGTGGAAGCCGGTCAAAAGGAAAAAGGTCGAACCGTAGATCCCCGCACCCAGGGTCAACCCCATCTCAGTATAGGCGTGATAGTACTCGTACGCCTGGAGAACGACGAAGGCTAGACCCAAGGCGATGGTGGCGATCAATCCCTTGACGAACTGAGGGCGATCGTTCTTCAGCAACCCCCAGTGGGCCCAGGTCACCGTCGCCCCGCTGGAAAGCAAGATCATTGTGTTCAACGCCGGGATCCCCCACGCTCCCATGGGCTCGAACTCGCCCCCTACCCGTGCCGGTCCGTTGGTGGGCCATTCCGGCTTGAAATCGGGCCACAGCAGATGAGTGAAGGCGCCCACCCCCGAGGTTCCCTCGCCCCCCAGCCAGGGAATGACGTAAGCACGGAAGTAGAACAGGCTACCGAAGAAACAGGCGAAGAACATGACCTCCGAGGCGATGAACCAGATCATTCCCCAGCGAAAGGAGCGCTCCACCTGGGGATTGTACAGACCCTGCAACCCCTCGTTGATGACCTCGCCGAACCAGCCCACCATGACGCCGACGAGGAGAAGCAAGCCCAGTACCATGAAGAAGGTGCCGGCACCGCTACCGATCAGTTTGGCGGCGAACCCCCCAACGAACGAAAACAGACCGGTGGAAGCCAAGATCGGCCACCTGGCCTGATGAGGCAAATAATAGCTACCCGTTGCAGATGTCATGACTCTCCCCTTTAGCTAACTTCAGTCGTTATCGTCGCGCTCAACGCCCCAGCACCCATTCGAACACGTTCAGCAAGGCCAGAACGTACAACAGCAGCGCGATCAGTCCCAAGCCGACGGCCAGATACAGGTTCTTCTTGCGCAACCGCTTTTCTTCCATCTCGAACGACGCCCCGCCCGCCGGGCGGGGCGATACCGCCGTCACTCGTCCGCCACAGCCTTTTGAATGTCGACGCCTTCGAAGGAATGGTGATAGGGCATCGGCGACGGCAGGTTCCATTCCAGACCGTGGGACTTGGCGCCTTCCCAGACCTCACCGCTGGCTTTCTCGCCTTCACCCTTGACGCACTTGTAGACGATGTAGACCAGCAACAACTGGGTGAAGCCGAAGATGAAGGCCCCCACCGAGGACATCTGGTTGAACTCGGTGAACTGCACGGCGTAGTCGGGAATCCGCCGCGGCATGCCCGCCAGTCCCAGGAAATGCTGGGGCATGAACAGCAGGTTGAAGCCGAGGAACGACAGCCAGAAGTGCAGCTTACCCAGCTTCTCGTCGTACATGGTGCCGGTCCACTTGGGCAGCCAGTAGAACAGGCCGGCGAAGATGGCGAACACGCCGCCACCCACCAGGGTGTAGTGGAAGTGGGCGACGATGAAATAGTTGTCGTGGTAATACAGATCCGCCGGCGCCTGGGACATCATGATACCGGTGAAACCGCCGAACACGAACAGCACCAGGAAACCCAGGGCATGGAGCATCGGGGTCTCGAAGGTCAGGGATCCCTTCCACATGGTGGCCAGCCAGTTGAACACCTTCACCCCCGTGGGCACGGCGATCAGCATGGTGGCGTACATGAAGTAGAGCTCGGCCGGCACCGGCATCCCCACGGTGAACTGGTGATGGGCCCAGACGATGAAGGACAGGAACCCGATCACCGCGGTGGCGAAAATCATGGAGTTCTTGCCGAACAAAGGCTTACGGGAAAAGGTCGGAATGATCTGGGAGACGATCCCGAAAGCCGGCAGAATGATGATGTAAACCTCGGGATGACCGAAGAACCAGAACAAATGCTGGAACAGGACCGGATCCCCCCCACCGGCGGCGTCGAAGAAGCTGGTGTCGAAGAACTTGTCGAACAGCAGCATGGTGACCGCCCCGGCGAGCACCGGCATCACCAGAATCAACAGGAAGGCGGTGATCAGCCAGGTCCAGCAGAACATCGGCATCTTCATCATCGTCAACCCGGGCGCGCGCAGGTTGAAGATGGTGACGATGATGTTGATCGACGCCAGAATCGACGAGATCCCCAGCAGATGGACGCTGAAGATGGTGAACGGCAACGCGTCACCGAACTGCAGCACTAGAGGCGGATACAGAGTCCAGCCCGAAGCGATCGCCCCCCCGTCCATGAACAACGTCGCCGACAGCAGGACGGCGGCGAACGGCAGTATCCAGAAACTCCAGTTGTTCATCCGGGGCAACGCCATGTCCGGCGCCCCGATCATGGGCGGGATCATCCAGTTGGCGAAACCGGCAAACGCCGGCATCACCGCGCCGAACACCATGATCAAGGCGTGCAGGGTGGTCATCTGGTTGAAGAAGTGGGGATCGACCAGCTGCAGGCCGGGCTGATAGAGCTCGGCGCGGATGATCAGGGCCATGGCACCACCCACCAGGAACATGATCATCGCGAACGTCAGGTACAGGGTGCCGATGTCCTTGTGATTGGTGGTGGTGATCCACCTCAGGATACCCTTCGCAGGACCGTGTTCATGCTCTGCGCCATGCGTGTCTGCTACCGTTGCCATTTCCTTTACCTCTTCATTGAATACCAAATCGTTCAGCGCACGTCGGCGATGTTGTCCGGCTTCACCACGTCGCCGACCTGATTGCCGAAGGCATTGCGCACATAGGTGATCACCGCGGCCAGATCGGCATCGCCGATGTTTTCATCCTTGCCGAAGGCGGGCATCGCCCCCTTTCCTTCCAACACGACCTCGATGACCCCATCCACATCACCGGTCACGACCGTGCTGCCGGCCAGGGCCGGGAAGGTACCGGGGACACCGCTGCCGTCAACCTGGTGGCAACTGACACAATGGGTGTTGTAGATCTCCTTGCCCCGCTTCATCGCCGTCTCCATGCTCCATTGAGCTTCCTCCGCCTGCCGGACGGCGTGTTCCTGTTTCCATTGCGCCACCCAATCCCGGTATTCCTCCTTGGTGACCGCCTTCACCACGATCGGCATGTAGCCGTGATCCCTGCCGCACAGTTCCGCACACTGGCCACGATAGACGCCGGGCTTCTCGATCTCGACCCAGGCGGCGTTCATGAATCCCGGAATGGCGTCCTTCTTCCAGCCGAACGCCGGGACCCACCAGGCATGGATCACATCGGCGGCGGTGATCAAAAAGCGGATCTTGGTGTTGACGGGAACGACCAGCGGATGGTCCACTTCGAGCAGATAATTGGGAACGGTCTTCGGATCGATGTCGGAACCCAACTGTCGGGCCCGATTGCTGGCCTCGTCCAGGCTGCTGAAGAACTGGATCCCCTCTTCAGGATATTCGTAGTGCCACTTCCACTGATACCCGGTGATCTTGATCGTCATTTCCGCGTCGCTGGTATCCTCGATCCGGATCAGCGCCTTGGTGGCGGGTACGGCCAGACCGATCAGGATCAAAACCGGGATCACCGTCCAGACGATCTCCAGAGTGGTATTCTCGTGGAAAGTAGCGGGTACGGGGTTCTTGGACTTGCGGTGGTTGATGATGGAATAGAACATCACCCCGAAAACCACCACCGCGATGCCGACGCACACCCAGATGGCGTACATGTGGAAACCATAGATCACACGGCTGGTTTCCGTCGGACCCACCGGAATGTTCAAAGCATAATCGGCCCACGCCGTTTCCCCCAACGCAACCAGAAACGAAAGGACGAATAACCGCTTGAGATTATGTAAGATCACGGAGCACTCCCCTCAAGTTTTGCAACCACGGAAACGAGTTCAGAATTCCATCGCGCGGGCTTGTTGTAATATTTTTGCCAGGACCCGCTTTTCTTCTTCCCCCAGGAAGGCGCCGATCTCCACCCATTTGCCATGGGAGCCGACCAGCAACCGCGGCGCCGGTCCCGGCCGCCAATCGACCCGGAACCAGGCGCGCAGAAACCGGTGGCGCTGCTCCCCTTCCGGTCCCTGTTCGATGAATACGCTGTCCCGGGCGACGGTGATCACTTCGCGAGCGGCGCTCCAGCGCATACTACAACTCAGCGCGTAGATGAGCAACAATAATTCCCCGCCGGAAAACGGCAGCACCAACCAGGCCCCCACCGCGGCGAACCCAAACCCGATGACCGCCATCATCAAGCCGAGCAACCCCACCAACAGTCTGGCCTGGCCGGGGCTCAGCGACGCGTTCGGCCGCAGGACAAGCCGGAATTCACCGCCGCTACCAAGGGGTTGCCGCTGGATCATTGATGCCGAAAACCCCATATTAAATCTTCCTTAATTTACCTGATGAAATTCTTATGCTCAAGCAGGCACACCGTTTTTATTTCCCGAGGCGAACGAAACCGGAACTTTTCCTATCGCTGGCGCTCGCACCGCTCCCCGCAGCGGCCCACGGGGTCGCCGGCGCGGAAAATCCATGGCAGGCCTGGCAGTGGACACCATCCATCGCCGTACCCTGGACGATCATCCTGATTGTTTACTGCCGGGGCTGGTGGCGCCGTTACCGCCAGGGCCGACCCGTCGCCACCGGGCAGACCATCGCTTTCGTTTCGGGAATGCTGTGTTTCCTGATCGCCCTCCAATCGCCCATCGAGTTTTTGTCCGACCATTTTCTGTTCGTCCACCAGATAGAACACCTGCTACTGCGGGTTTTCGGACCTCTGCTGGTCATCTTGGGGATGCCGCTGGCGCCCCTGATCCAGGGCCTTCCCGCCCCGGCGCGCCACTTCCTGCTGGCCCCCCTGCTCCGCAGCAAGGCCGCGCAGATTTCGTACCGTTTTCTGAGCCATCCGCTGGTGGCCTCTCTGCTCTTCATCGCCGCCCTGGTCGTCTGGCAGGTCCCGCCCTGGCACGACCGCGCCGTCCTGGAACCCTGGTTGCACGATCTGATGCACCTGAGCATGATCGTCACCGGCTTCTTCTTCTGGTGGCTGATCGCCGACCCCCGGGGGAAACAGGCCCGGCTTTCCTACGGCCTGCGCCTCATCGTCCTGTGGATCGTCACCGTCCCCAACACCCTGCTGGGCGCCTTCATCACCCTGAGCAAGTTTCCCCTGTATCAGGTCTACGACGTCCTGGACGGGCGCTGGCACATCGACCGCCTGCTGGATCAGCAGCTCGGCGGAATCCTGATCTGGGGACCAGGGGCGATGATGGGCGTCGTAGGCACGGCCGTGGTGTTTCTGGTATGGATCCGGGCGGAGCGTGCGCCCGCTCGCCCGGCCGCCCGCCGTCACTTGACGGCGATGACATAGGCGGGAACGAAGCTGGCCACCACCACACCGTCTCCCCGGGGATAAGCGGCTTCCAGGCGGCGCAGCCGGCCTTTCCCCACCAGGTGGCGGGGACGGTCTTGGGTGACGTTGTGAGCCCCGATCCCTTTGAGCTCCCGAAACAGGGCCGTGAGGGAAGGATAGCGGCACCGGATGGTCTCGGCGCCGACCCGCCAGGTGCGAAAACCCGCTTCCCGGAGCAGTCTCTCCAGGGTGGGCGGCGCAAGGAATTCGTTGACGTGGCTGTGGCGATCCACCCGGGACCACGCCTCACGCAACTCGGCCAGGGTGCCGGCGGCGAAAGTGGAGAGCAACAACCGCCCCCCGGGACGCAGGGCCCGTGCCATCGCAGCGACGGCCCGACCGGGGGCGGGACACCATTGCAGGGCCAGATTGCTGACGATCAGCGCGGCACTACAGTCCGCCAGCGGCAGGCGTTCGACATCGGCCACCAGATAGGCCGCGCCGTCCTTCAGACGGCGCCTGGCCTGATGCAACATACCCTCGGCGATATCGACCAACAGGACGGAGGCATCGGGATAACGACACCGGAGCCGTTCCGCACACCAGCCGGTGCCGGCACCGACATCGACCACCGTCCCTTCGACCGGAACCGAAGGCAGGCCGGCCAACAGCCGCGTACCGATGCGACGCTGCAGCGCCGCCAGACGATCGTAGTCGGTGGCGGCCGCCGAAAACGAACGGCGGAGCCAGCGCTTGTCGAGATTCATAAAAGAGCCGTCCGAATCCTGTCCGCCAACCCATCGGGCTCGACGAGAAAAGGAACGTGCCCCCCCGCCCTCACCAGGACGAAGCGGGCCTCGGGAAAAAGCGCCGCCGACCGTCGCAACGCCGCCGGCGGCACCAGGACGTCTCCCTCCCCGCCGACGATCAGAACGGGACAGCAGATCTCCCCCAGCCTGGAACGCAAGTCGAGCCGGCCCAGCAGATCCAACCCCCGGGACAAGTCGGCCGGCGCCGGGGACGGCGCGCTCCGCCAGAGTCGACGGGCCTCTCTGGCCACCGGACGCGGGGCACCCTGGGTGATGAGGGCGAGGAAACGCCTCAGGGTCGCGGGCGGATCCTCGCGCAACTGGCGCCGAAAGGCGTCGAAAAGCGGCGGATCCATCCCGGGCCAGTCCGCGGCGGCGACGAAGCGGGGATTGGCGGCCAACAGAACCAGTCCCCGCACCCGTTCCGGCCGCCGGGCGGCCAACGCCGTAAGCAACTGTCCCCCCAGGGACCATCCCAACCAGAAGGCCCCGCCCGCCGGCTCCCCCAGCCATTCGACTGGATCCCAGGAACGGGGCGACGGGGCAAGGCCGTGACCGGGAAGATCCCAGTGCACGAGAGTGAAATGGCGGGCCAGGGTTCGGGCGAATCCCCCCCACATCCCGCTGTGCATTCCCCAGCCCGGCACCATCACCAGGGTCGGGCCGGCTCCTGCGCCAGGCGCCGCTAAACCAGGCATCGGGACAGAGCCGTCAACAACCGATCAACCTGTTCTTCCCGGTGACCGGCGGTGAGCGTGATGCGCAAGCGGGCGCTCCCCGGCGGAACCGTCGGGGGCCGAATGGGCGCCACCCAGAATCCTTGCGCCTCCAGCTTCCGGGACAACGCCACCGCCGCCTGGCTGTCCCCCACCAACAGCGGCTGAACCGGAGTGTCGGAGGGCAACAGCGGCAGATTCAACTCGCGGGCGCCCTGGCGGAAGCGCCCGATCAAATGTTTCAGGTACTCCCGACGCCAGCTCTGGCTACGAACGAGCCTGAGACTGGCACGGACCGCCTCGGCAGCCGCCGGCGGCAGGGCGGTGGTATAGACGTAGGTGCGCGCCTTCTGGATCAAGGTCTCGATCAGGACCTGGCTGCCGGCGACGAAGGCGCCGAAGACCCCCACCGCCTTCCCCAGGGTCGCCATCAGGACGGGAACCTGTTCCTGATCCAACCGGTAATGGGCCACCGTGCCACTCCCGTCGGGTCCGAGGACGCCGAAACCGTGAGCATCGTCCACATGGAGCCAGGCACCGTGAGCTTTGGCCAGCTCGGCCAAGCGGGGCAACGGCGCCAGATCACCGTCCATGCTAAACACCCCGTCGGTGGCGATCAGAACGGCCGGATGGCGCGCCAGCCAGCGGGACAGGACGGCGGTGTCCGCGTGAGGATAACGGCGCAAACGGGCCCCGGCGAGGCGGGTGCCGTCGAGCAGAGAGGCGTGATTGAGACGGTCCTGGTACACTCGGTCCCCTGGCCCGGCCAACGCCGACATGACGCCCAGGTTGGCCTGGTAGCCGGTGGAAAACAACAGGGCCCGTTCCCGGCCGCTGAATTCCGCCAACTCCTCCTCGAGCTGGTGGTGGGGACGCAGGTGGCCGCAGATCAGATGGGACGCGCCGCTGCCGACCCCGTACCGCTCGGCGCCCCGTCGCCAAGCCAGGACGACGTCCGGATGACTGGCTAGACCTAAGTAATCGTTGCTGGAAAAATTGACCAGCCGGCGTCCTTCCACCACCACTTCCGCCCCCTGGGGGCCATCCACCACCACCCGGTGACGATAAAGGCCCCGAGTGCGGCGCTGCCGGAGCCAGGCTTCCAGATCAGTGGCATTCACCGGCGATGCGGAGACCCAAACGGTCGAACAAGCGCCGATCGGCATCGGCTTCCGGATTGTCGGTGGTCAACAGCCGGTCACCGTAGAAGACCGAATTGGCGCCTGCCAGAAAACAAAGCGCCTGAAGTTCGTCGCTCATTTCCGTCCGGCCCGCCGACAACCGGATCCGGGAAGCGGGCATCAACACCCGGGCCACGGCGACCGTGCGGACGAACTCGAAGGGATCGAGCCGGTCGCTGCCATGTAACGGTGTTCCCTCCACCTGGACCAGCAGATTGATGGGAACGCTTTCGGGATGTCTGGGCAGATTGGCCAATTGCTGCAACAGGCCGGCCCGGTCGTCCCGGTCCTCCCCCATGCCGACGATACCGCCGCAACACACGGCGATGCCCGCTTCACGGACGTGCTTCAGAGTGCGGAGCCGGTCCTCGTAGGTCCGGGTGCTGATGATGCGAGGATAATACTCCGGGGAAGTGTCGAGATTGTGGTTGTAATAATCGAGGCCGGATTCCGCGAGACGCCGGGCCTGATCGGCGGTGAGCATCCCCAGGGTCATGCAGGTTTCCAGACCCACTTCCTTGACCGCCGCCACCATTCGCGCCACCTGTTCGACATCCCGGTCTCGGGGGGACCGCCAGGCTGCCCCCATGCAAAAACGGGTGGCCCCCTTGGCCTTGGCCGCGCGGGCCGCCGCAACCACTTCCTCCACCGGCATCAATCCCTCCCGCTCCAGTCCGGTGTCGTAACGGCCGCTCTGGGGACAATAGGCGCAATCCTCGGGACAACCGCCGGTCTTGATGGACAGCAGGGTGCTCACCTGAATCTCGTTGGCGTCGAAACAGCGCCGATGCACCGTCTGGGCCTGGAACAGCAAGTCGTTGAACGGCAAGGCGAACAACGCCAGAATCTCCGCCTTGGACCAGTCGTGCCGCAGTTCGTCGTTCGCTTGCCGTCGGGACGGGGAAACCACCATCTCTCGCTCCTGTCGCTACACTCGAATATGCGATGGTAGCGGAATCCCGGCCGCTGTCAACTCAAACGGCATGACAAAAGTTCACGACTGGACAAATTTCATACAAACCTTGTTCTTCCCCCCTACCTGCCTCCTATGCGGGGCACCGGGCCACGGGTCGCTCGATCTCTGCCGGGATTGCCGTCAGGCGCTGCCCTGGCTCACCTGTGCCTGCCCCCGCTGCGCCCGGCCGCTACCGCTTCGGGACACCGTGTGCGGCGCCTGCCTCCAAGACCCGCCACCCTTCGAAGGCTGCCGGGCGCTGTGGCATTTCCGACCACCGGTCAGCGGCCTCATCGCCGCCCTCAAGTTCCGCGGACACCGGGCGAGCCTGCGACTCTTGGGGGAACTGATGGCACGACGGGCGACAGATTGGGAACGCCCCGACTGCCTCGTACCGGTGCCGCTGCACCCGACCCGATACCGGCAACGGGGATTCAACCAGTCGCTGGAAATCGCCCGCTTCGTCGCCACCCGCCAACGCATCCCGCTGCGCCCGGAATTGTGCCGCCGCACCCGCGCCACCCCGCCGCAACGCCATCTGAACGCCCGGGAACGGCACCGCAACCTGCGCGGGGCCTTCACCGCTACGACGGCGGTCCGGGGCCTGAACGTCGCCGTCATCGACGACGTCATGACCACCGGCGCCACGGTGGGGGAAGTCGCCGAGACCCTGAAACGGGCCGGCGCCGGCCGAGTGGAAGTCTGGGTGCTGGCCCGGGCCTGAACGGCCTATCCGGCACCGGAAGACGACGGTCGAAAATTGCGGCACCGGTCACAGTCGCCGACGCGGTTCTGGACCACACTTGTTTCCGTCATCCACTCGTTCGGAGGAAACGGCCATGTCCAGCGTCGAACTCATCCTGGTCGGAAGCCTGCTGACCACCACGACCGCCAGCCTGGGCTACTGCTGGTGGCATTTTCGCAGCCACAGGTCACAGCCGGTAATCGAGCAGGACACCTAGAAAGATCACCAGGCCCAGCCAGTGATTGTTGAGGAAGGCCTGGAAACAGCCCTGGGGTCGGCGGTCGCGGATCAGGTATTGCTGATAAATGGACAGCGCGGCGGCGGCCGCCAGCCCCGACCAGTACCAGCCATCCAGATGCGCCAGGGTCCCCACCCGGACCATCACCAGCAACATGGCCAGCTGAATGATCCCGATGATCAGCCGGTCGTGGCGGCCGAACAGAATGGCGCTCGACTTGACCCCGATCTTGAGGTCGTCTTCCCGGTCCACCATGGCGTACATAGTGTCATAGGACAAGGCCCACAAGACCGTGGCCAGCAACAGCCACCAGGCCAGGGGCGGAATCGTACCCAGTTGGGCGGCGAAGGCCATCGGAACCGCCCAACCGAACGCCAGCCCCAGATACGCCTGGGGTAGATGGGTGAAACGCTTCATGAACGGATAGGAGACGGCGAGAAAGACCGCGACCGTGGACAAGGCGATCGTCAGGCGGTTCAGCTGCGCCACCAGGACGAAGGCCAGAGCACACAACACGGCGAACAACCCCAGGGCCTCGGCGGGCTTGACCCGACCGCTGGCGAGGGGGCGATCCCGGGTGCGGGCCACATGGGGATCGAAGTCGCGGTCGGCAAAATCGTTGATGACGCAGCCGGCCGCCCGCATCAGGACCACACCGATGACGAAGACGGTCACGATCTGGGGATCCGGACTCCCCTCCCCCGCGATCCACAGCGCCCACAGAGTGGGCCACAGCAGCAGGAAAATCCCGATGGGACGGTGAAACCGCATCAGATACCAATACTGCCTGAGACGCTCAACCCAGCGACGATTCATCATGGCGTGCGATGTGAAACAAGGAAGGTAGAAAGAACTCGCCGACCAACAGGGGAGAACCATCGACGTAATACAAGGTCCGTCTTCCCCAGCGCGGCGCTTCCACCGAGGACATCCGCCAGGCGGACGGCGCAAGCCGAACCCACTGGCTGTCACCGCGCTCGACGGCTGGATGGCTGAACAGCAACGCCCCCAGCGGACGGTCTCCCAGCCGCTCGAAACCGACCCCCTCGCCCCGCAGGGTTTCGCCGGGTGCGACGGTTCTCGCCGCCACCAGGGGACCGTGACGACCGGCCAGAATCACCTCTCTGACCCACAGGCACCGATCCTGCGCCGATCGCAGCCACTGAACCTCGCTGGGAAAGGCGCGCCCGGAGCCCTGGTACAGCACTTGCACCTGCACGTTCCCGACGACGGCCTCCAGACGCGCGGTCAAAGAACCGGTCTCGGAAAGCCAGTCGCGGATCTGCGGCGGGATTTCACGGACCCGGGGATGGCGGGGCGAGAACCAGTCGAGGTCTTCGGCGAGCAAACGGCTGCGGACGCTCAAGGTTTTTCAACGAATGTCAAACATCGACGTAACGGTCTCCCCGCGACAGCCAGAAATCGAGCAACCGGGGAATGTGTTCCGGCGCCTCGCGCTCCATCCACCGCGCCGCTTCCCCGACCTGGGGCAGAAGCGCCCGGTCCCGCACCGGATCGGCCATTTTAAACCGCAGCGCCCCGCTTTGACGAGTCCCCAGCACTTCGCCGGGGCCGCGCAGCTCCAGATCCTTCTCCGCCAGCTGAAAACCGTCGTGACAGCGGCGCAGATAGTCCAGGCGCCGGCGCGCCATGGCGCTCAGGGGTGGATGGTACAGCAGGATGCAATAACTCTGTCCGGGACCACGCCCTACCCGACCCCGCAACTGATGCAACTGCGCCAGGCCCAGGCGCTCGGCGTTCTCGATGACCATCAGACCGGCATTGGGAACGTCCACCCCCACCTCGATGACCGTGGTCGCCACCAGGAGGTCGATTTCCCCCGCCTTGAACGCCGCCATCACCGTGTCCTTGGCGCCGCCCTTCATGCGACCGTGCACCAGACCGATGCGGACCCCGGGCAGTTCCGCCTCCAGACGTCGCGCCGTCTCCTCCGCCGCCTCGGCCGCGAGGGAATCGGATGACTCGATCAAGGTACAGACCCAATAAGCCTGGCGGCCACCGCCGATCCAGTCGCGCAGACGGGCGATGAGGTCGGGACGACGGGCGTCGCTCATGACCCGGGTCTCCACCGGCTTCCGCCCCGGCGGCAATTCGTCGATGACCGACAGCTCCAGATCCCCGTAGCGCAACATCGCCAGGGTTCGGGGGATCGGCGTGGCGGTCATGACCAGATAATGGGGCGCCCAACCCTGGGCTTTGGCCTTGAGCGCCAGACGCTGATCGACACCGAAACGATGCTGTTCGTCCACGATCACCAACCCCAGCCGGGCGAAAGCGACATCCTTCTGAAACAAGGCATGGGTACCGACGACGACGTCGATCTCCCCTGCCGCCAGTGCCTCGCGAACGCTGCCGCGCCCGGCGCCGTCCCGGCCGGTCAGCAGCCCCAGCCGGACACCCAGCGGTTCGAGCCACGTCCGCCAGGTATCGTGGTGCTGTTCGGCGAGCAGCTCCGTCGGCGCCATCAGGGCGCACTGCCAACCGCCGCCCCAGGCGCACAACGCCGCCAGGGCAGCGACGACGGTCTTGCCGGAACCGACGTCGCCCTGCAGCAGACGGCCCATCGGACGCGGGGCCGCCAGGTCCTGCTGGATTTCCTGGAACGCCCGATACTGTGCCTGGGTGAGGCGGAAGGGAAGGCGCTCGAAGAAGCGCGCCAACAGTTCCGGCTTCGCCGGCAACGGCGGCGCCTTGCCCTGGGCCCGGAGGCGGTTCTGCCGGCCGAAGGCCAATTGATGGACCAAGAGTTCCTCGAAGGCCAGGCGTCGCCGCCATGGCGGTGTCTCTTCCGCCGGTTCGGAGGGGGGACGATGCAAGGCCGCCAGCGCCCGGGGCAGGGACATGGCGATTTCCCCCGGCAGACAGCAGGAGGGCAAAATCGGGAGCCAGTCGGGCCCGTCGGCCAGCAGCGCCAGGGCCTGCTGCACCAGGCGCCGCAGGGTGCGTTGACTCAATCCGGCCGTCGTCGGATACACCGGCAGGATGCCCGGCGTGTCTCCCCCCGCCGGCTCCAACTCCGGATGGATCATTTCCTTCCCATGGGAAGAGACTTTGACCTCGCCGTAGCAGCGCCAACGGCTGCCGGGCACCAACCGGTTGCGCAGGGCGGCGGTGAAGTTGAAAAAACGCAGCTCGATCACGCCGCTGCCGTCCTGCAGGCAACCGACCAGGATCGGCCGGCGCTTGCCGGTGACGTCCGTCAGCACCACCTCGCCCTCGATCAACACCTTGGCGCCGGGTCGGGCGGCGGCGATCGGAGTGAGGGTGGAACGGTCCTCGTAACGCAGCGGCGCGTGAAGCAGCAAATCCCGCACGTCGTGAATACCCAGACGCTGCAGGCGGGCGGCCAGCGCGGGACCCACGCCCTTGAGCACGGTAAGCGGCGGGATGGCGGGGGCAGCGGCGGCTGCCATCTAAGAGCTACGATCGGGTCCGTTGAATGCGCAACACCACGGGCAGCTTGCGCAGCCTGCGGATGATACGGGCCAGGTGGACACGGTCGCGAACCGTGAGGGTGATCAAGTCGGTGCTGGTGTGACTGTCCTGCTGGGTGATCTGGAAATTCTCGATGTTGGCCCCCTCGTCGGCGATGGTGGCGGCCACCCGCGCCAGGGTGCCGCGCTGGTCGAGCAACACCACCCGCAGATCGACGGGGAATTCCCCATCGACCCGCCGGTCCCACTCCGCCGGCACCCAGGTGACCTGTTTCTTACGGAATTCCAAGGCGTTCTTGCAACCGCTCCGATGCACCACCAGTCCTTTCCCCGGATTGAAAAACCCGATGATGGCGTCGCCGGGAATCGGCCGGCAGCAGCGCGCCAGACTGACCACCATGCCCTCGGTCCCCTTGATGACCAGCGGCGCGCCACTGCCGCTTTCCTCTAGGGCCACGTCGACCCCTTCCCCGTCGGCGGCCAACTGCCGGGCCACCAGCAGCGCCATCCGGTTCCCAAGGCCGATTTCCTCGAACAGGGAAGACAAATCCTCGCAACCGATGGCCTGCAGCTTAGCCTGGAGCCGCCGCTCGGGAATCCTTTCCAGGGACAGCCCCAGCTTTTCCAATTCCGCCTCCAGCATCCGCCGTCCCAGGGCGACGGCTTCACGGGTCTTGAGGTTGCGCAGATAGCTGCGGATGGCGGTCCTGGCCTTGGCGGTGACCACGTAGTTGAGCCAACTGGGATTGGGCCGGGCCCATTCCTGGGTCACCGCCTCGACGGTCTGACCGTTGGCCAGCAGGGTGTGCAGGGGCGCCAACTGCCCGTCGATCCGCGCCGCCACACAGGTGTTGCCCACTTCGGTATGGACGGCGTAGGCGAAATCCAGCGCGGTGGCGCCGTAGGGCAATTTGACGATATCGCCCTGGGGGGTGAAGACGTAGATTTCCGTCGGAAACAGGTCGACCTTGAGATTGTCGAGGAATTCCAGCGACCCTCTTTCCCCCTGCTGGTGCTCGATGAATTCCTTGATCCAGGCATAGGCCCGCGCCTTGGCGCTGTCGTCGATCTCCTTCTTGTAGAGCCAGTGGGCGGCGATACCGTTTTCGGCGATCCGGTGCATGTCCCGGGTCCGGATCTGCACCTCCACCGGAACGCCGTAGGGACCCACTACGACGGTATGGAGGGACTGATAACCGTTGTCCTTGGGCAGGGCGATGTAATCCTTGAAGCGGCCGGGTACGGGTTTGTAGAGATTGTGGACCACGCCCAAGGCCCGGTAGCAGGCATCGACGCTGGCGGTGATGATCCGCACCGCATAGACGTCGTAGACCTGGTTGAAGGACAGGCCCTTGGCGCACATCTTTTTGTAGATGCTGAAGATGTGCTTCTCCCGCCCTTGGATGTCGCAGTCGAGCCCGGCTTCCGCCAAGCGCTGGCGGAAACTGGCCTCGATGGTGGCGATGACCTCCTTGCGGTTGCCCCGCGCCCGCCTGACCGCCTGCCGCAACACCCGATAGCGCATCGGGTACATGGCCTTCATGGCCAACTCTTCCAATTCCAGGCGGATCCGGTGCATCCCCAGCCGGTTGGCCAGGGGGGCGTAGATGTCCAGGGTCTCCCGGGCGAAGCGGCGACGACGCTGCGGCGCCATGGGCCCCAGCGTGCGCATGTTGTGGAGCCGGTCGGCGAGCTTCACCAGGATGACGCGCAAATCCCGGGCCATGGCCAGGATCATCTTGCGCAGGGATTCGGCCTGGACCTCCTGTTTCGATTTGCAGTCCAGCTGGGTCAGCTTGGTGACCCCGTCCACCAGTTCCGCCACTTCTCCGCCGAACAGCTCGGCGAGCTGGACCTTGGTGACCGGTGTGTCCTCGATGACGTCGTGGAGCACGGCGGCGACGATGCCGGCGCAGTCCATGCGCATCTGCTCCGCCAGGATCAAGGCCACCTCGAGGGGATGGCAGATGTACGGCTCGCCGCTGAGCCGGAACTGGTCCGCATGGGCCGCGTCGGCGAAATCGATCGCCTGACGCACCGTCGCCACCTGCTCGGGTTCCAGATAGCCGGCCACGACCGTCAGCAGATTCTCCGCCAGGTGATCCTGGGGGCGGTGCAGTTGCAGGGCCGGCTCTGCCACGGAACCCTCCGGCTAGATCATTTGCGGCTGCGGCGCCGTTTCTCGAACCGGCGCCACGCCGCCGTCCATGTCGACTTCGCGGAGCTTGTCGACATCCAGCTTGCCGGCGGCGATCTCCCGCAACGCCACGACGGTCGCCTTGTCATCGCCCCACTCCACCAGGGGCTCGGCGCCCGCCAGCAGTTGCCGGGCCCGCTTGGTGGCCAGCAGCACCAGCTCAAAGCGGTTGTCGACGTGTTCCAGGCAGTCTTCAACGGTAATACGCGCCATAGCGGCTCCTTCGGTCGATTGCGATTAAAGGTTTTCTGTTGTAAGGGTATAGCAGAATTGTTGCAAAAACGCAATTCAACAATCCCGCTGCTCCAAAATTTCCACCGCCGGCAGTTTCTTGCCCTCCAGGAATTCCAGAAACGCGCCACCGCCGGTGGACTGGTAGGAGATGCGATCCCCCACGCCGAACTTTTCGATGGCGGCCAAGGTATCGCCACCGCCGGCGATGGAAAACGCCGGACTGGCGGCGATGGCCTCGGCGATGCGGCGGGTGCCGTGACTGAACTGATCGATCTCGAACACCCCCACCGGTCCATTCCACACGATGGTGCCGGCCTGAAGGATCTTGTCGGCATACTGTTCGGCGGTCTGCGGGCCGATGTCCAAAATCATGTCGTCCTCGCCCACCTGATCCACCGGTTTGACCGTCGCTTCGGCGGTCTCGGAAAATTCCTTGGCCACCACCACGTCGACCGGTATGGGAATCTCGGCCCCGCGGGCGGCGGCCTGCTCCATCAGTCGCTTGGCCTCCGACACCAGATCGGGCTCGTAGAGGGATTTGCCCACCGGATATCCAGCCGCGGCGATGAAGGTGTTGGCGATGCCGCCACCCACGATCAATTGATCCACCTTTTGGGCCAAAGTTTCCAGCACCGTCAGCTTGGTGGAGACCTTGGAGCCACCCACGATGGCCAGCAGAGGACGGCGGGGATTTTCCAGCGCCTTGGAAAGGGCCTCCAGCTCCTGGGCCAGCAACAGACCGGCACACGCCTGGGGGGCGAAGCGGGCCACCGCATGGGTGGAGGCCTGGGCTCGGTGGGCGGTACCGAAGGCATCCATGACGAAGACGTCGCACAGGGCGGCCATCTTCTTCCCCAGTTCCGAGTCGTTGGCCTTCTCGCCGGGGAGGAAGCGAACGTTCTCCAGCACCAGAACCTCACCGGGCTGACAGTCGACCCCGTCGATCCAGTCCCGAACCAGACGCACCGGCCGTCCGAGCAACTGGGCCAAGCGGTCGGCCACCGGCGCCAGGGAGAATCGTTCGTCGTATTCCCCTTCCTTGGGCCTACCGAGATGGGACATGACCATCACGCAGGCGGCCCCCTGGTCCAAGGCTTGCCGAATCGTCGGCACACTGGCGCGGATCCGGGTGTCGGAAGTAACCTCGCCGTTCTGGATCGGCACGTTGAGATCGGCCCGGATCAGAACCCGCTTTCCCCGCAGATCAAGATCGGTCATTTTCTTGATGGTCATGTTCCCTCCTTCGGTTTAGGACAAAGTCAAGTGCTTTCCTGGGATTGAACCGCTTCGGTTTCTTCCGGCCGCTCCTGTTTCCATTTGATGGAACAGCCCATGCTGGGATATTGCTCCCTGGGACCAACGCCGGTGATGGCGATCCGCTTCATGGCCTCGAACAATTCCCGGCGGGCGTCAGGGGCTGGATTCTTGCCCCCCTCGACGATCCGCCCCCGGTACTGCAACTGCAGATTGGCGTTGTAGCCGAAGAAATCCGGGGTGCAGACCGCGCCGAACGCCTTGGCGACTTCCTGGGTCTCGTCCATCAGGTAAGGGAAGGGGAAGTGTTTTTCCTCGGCCAGTTTCTTCATGTTGTCGAACGAGTCTTCCGGATATTGCTCCGGGTCGTTGGGATTGATGGCGACGCAGCCGATGCCGTATCTGGCCAGCTCCCGGCAGTCGCGGACGATGTGGTCCAACACCGCCTGGACGTAGGGGCAGTGGTTACAGATGAACATGACCAGCAGGCCGTTGGGACCGCGGCATTCGTCCCGGGTCCAAATCCTGCCGTCGACGCCGGGCAGGGAAAAATCGGGGCAAGGCTTGCCGAATTCACAGACAGGGGTTTCCAAACGGGCCATGACGGTTCTCCTCTCGCAATTCGATATGGTTTTTTTGATTTTCGTGCAATCACCGCCCGCACGCAGGGCAGGCAAACAAAATCATAACAGACTCAACCGGCGGCCTGCGACTTCCCCCCCGTCCCGGTGGAAACCGGGTTTTTCCTGGGGTATTCGCACAGATCGCGGATGACGCAGCGGTCGCATTTAGGATTTCTGGCCGTGCAGACATAACGCCCATGGAGAATCAGAAGATGGTGGGCGTCCTTCTTGAATTCCTTCGGCGTGTATCGTTCCAGTTTTTCTTCGACCTGGCGCACGGTCTTCCCCGGTGCCAGGCCGGTGCGGTTGCAGACCCGGAAGATATGGGTGTCCACGGCGATGGTAGGCTCGCCGAAGGCGGTGTTGAGCACGACGTTGGCGGTCTTGCGCCCCACCCCGGGCAGCGCCTCCAGCTCCCGGCGACTGGCGGGGACCCGGCCGCCGTGTTTCTCGAGCAACTGCCGGCACAGAGCGATCAGGTTCCTCGCCTTGGTGTTGTACAGTCCGATGTGGCGGATGTAGCGTTTCAGCCCCGCCTCCCCTAAGGCCAGCAGCTTCTCCGGGGTGTCGGCCACCTGGAACAACTCCGCGGTCGCCTTGTTGACGCTCTTGTCGGTCGCCTGGGCCGACAGCACCACCGCCACCAGGAGCTCGAAGGGAGTGCGGTATTTCAGCTCCGTGGTGGGGTTGGGGATCGCCTCGGCCAGACGTTCGAAAATCTGACGCCGCTTGCGCTGATTCACGCGCCCCCGCCTCCACGCAAAGCCGCTCTTTTCAAGGCCAATTTGGCCCGGCGGCGCTCCGCCTCCCGTTGCAGCCGAGCCTGCCTGGCCCGGTGACGGGTCTTGGCCAGCTGTCCGCGGGCGCGGACCTCCGCTCTGGAAGCGGGCCGCAGCGATGCCGGCGTCGGCACCATCTCGATACACTCCACCGGGCAGGGCGGCAGGCACAAGCGGCAACCGATGCATTCGGCGGCGATGACCGTGTGCATCAGGTTGGCCGCCCCGACGATGGCATCCACCGGACACGCCTCCAGGCAGCGGGCGCAGCCGATGCAGCGGGATTCGTCGAT
>JALSGR010000017.1 GCA_026982635.1 Methylothermaceae bacterium
CGATCCACTGGATTTCGACTGTATAAACTTCGCTGTCCTTGTCGCTGTCCTTGTCGCTGTCCTTGTCGCTGTCCTTGTCGCTGTCCTTGTCGCTGTCCTTGTCGCTGTCCTTGTCGCTGTCCTCATCATCTTCCTCATCGCCGTCTTTAGCGAGATATACTTTGCCCGTTCCTTTTGGAAGGCGGCTGGCTATTTGATCACACCAGGTTGCCACCTCGTACTGAGCCATTTCCGCAAGTGAACAGTTTTCCACCGTCGTGTCGTTCCATTCGCATTGTTTTGGCGTCGTGTCTGTGGATAGGGAGCTACAATCGATAGGGGGGGTGATGGCCCGATTGGCCCGCATCCGGTCGGTGATGTCGTAGGACAGTAGGGTGGCCTGGGTGCGTAGGTGGGCGCTGTGGTTGGTGTGAAGACCGAAGGTCTGGAGCTTGGCCAGCCCCAGAAGGCCGATGGCCAGTACCACGACGGCGACGAGGACTTCCAACAGGGTGAAGCCACGGTTCAGGGACATGACGTCGCTCCTTTGCTCACGCTGATCCGGCCGGTGGTGCTGACGGCGATGCTGCGGGCGGTGCCGGTGTCGGTGCCGTGGCAGAGCCGAAAGGTGTCGTTCGCCAAGCCGCTGGTCCCCTGGCTTTTGCCCGAAGGGAGATAGGCGACCCAGTCGTCGAAGTTCTCGCCCGTGCGCAAGGTGTAACCGGTCGGCAGCGCCTCGTATGTGCGGAGGATGCATTCCTCACCGGTTTCGCACGGGATGGTATCGCCATCATCATCGAAGATCCCATCCCCATTCAAATCAACAAATACGATCCACCCCTTCTCCCAGTCGCTGGAGGTGGTGCAGGTGGCGCCGTCGGCGCTCTTGCACACCGTCACCCGAACGCCGCGCTTGATCGCCTCGCTGCGGGCCAGGTTGAGGGCGCCCACCAGTTCGTTGGCGGCGGCGGTCAGACGGTTGTTCTCGACCGTGGCGCGGAAGCTCGGCACCCCCACGGTGAGCAGGATGGCCGCCACCGCGACGGTGACCATTAGTTCGATGAGGGTGAAGCCTTTGGCGGTCTGCTGATTCATGTCGCACGTTTGATGGAGGTTTGCATCAAAGGTTAGTACAGGATGAAAAACAGGGCTGTGACGGAGGGCGCAGTTTGGTGAATCGGCGGAAAATCATCGGCGGTTGGCTGTTGATTTCGGTGGCGGCGGCAGTGCTGGCGCTGGGTCTGCCGCTTCTGGGGGCGTTTCTGGGCGGCCGGGATGTGAGCGGTGTGCTCGCCTTTCCGCCGCGGCCGCCGGTCCTGGCGCTGCCGGGGTTCTCCCCGGCGTGGTTCGGCTTCGGGGTGGCGGTGGAAGGCGTTGTGTACGCCGTCCTGGGTTGGCTGCTGTGGCGTTGCCGCCGGCGGCCGTCCGGGGTACGTCCTTTTCCCCGCTGGGGCTGGGCGGCGCTGCTGTGGCTGATGGTCTGGTGGGCGCTGGCCTGGACTCGCCCCGCTTGGCTCGGGCCGCTGCGGGACTGGACCTTCACTCCCCTATGGCTGGGCTACGTCGCCGTGGTCGATGCCCTGTGCGTGCGCTGGCGTGGTTGGAGTCTGGCGACCCGCCGTCCTGCTTTTCTTTTGGGGCTGTTTCCCCTGAGTGCGGTGTTCTGGTGGTATTTCGAGTACCTCAACCGTTTCGTGGGCAACTGGCGTTATCTGGGGGTGGAACATCTGAGCCCATGGCGTTATTTCTGGCACGCCACCCTGCCCTTCAGCACCGTGTTGCCGGCGGTGGTGAGCACCGTCGTTCTGCTGGGGGCGTTCTTTGGCCCGCCCCGGCGGCTGATGCCGCTGCGCCCGGCGCATCCGCGCCGCTGGGGCTGGGGCGGTTTGGTGCTGGCGGGGCTGGCGCTGGTCGGGGTGGGGGCGTGGCCGCAGTGGTGCTTTCCCCTGGTCTGGGTGGCGCCGCTGGGGCTGATCGTGTCGCTCCAGGTGTTGTCGGGACGGCGGAGCTACTTTCATCCCCTCGCGCGGGGGCATTGGGAGGTCGTGGCCGTGCCGGCGCTGGCCGGCCTGGTCTGCGGTTTCTTCTGGGAGCTGTGGAATGTCTGGAGCCTGCCCAAGTGGGTGTACGTGGTTCCCTGGGTGGGGGCGTTCAAACTGTTCGAGATGCCGCTGCTGGGATATGCCGGCTATCTGCCGTTCGGCCTGGAATGCATCGTGGTGGCGGTGCGGTTGCGGCGGTTGCCGTTGATGCCGGATTCACCTGCGGGCGAGTAGTCTTACCGACGGTCTTCGATCCACGCGTCCATCACCGCCACGATCTCCTTCCACACTTCCGCCTCGCTCCGTCCCGTCCGTTTGGGCACCTTGAAGGAATGGTCGCCGCCGGGAATCACGTGCAGGGTCACGGGGGTACTCAGGCCGGCCAGGACCCGGTGCAGCTTCTCCAGATCGCACAGGCGGTCGCGCTCGCCCTGGATGAACAGCATCGGGCAGGCGATGCGGGACAGGTGCTCGGCCCGCAGCTTTTCCGGCTTGCCCGGCGGGTGGAGCGGATAGCCGAGGAAGATCAGCCCGGCGCAGGGCTCGCCCTCGGCCGCGATCAGGGAAGCCATACGGCCGCCCATGCTCTTGCCGGCCAGAAACAGCCGTTCCGGCGCCAGTTCCCGATCTTCGCGCACCGCGGTGGCGACTGCCCGCCAGGTCGCCGTCAGCAAGGGGGCGCGGTCGGGGGCCTTGCGCCCGGCTTCCTTGTAGGGGAAGTTGAACTTGACCGAGAGTAGGCCGTGTTCCGCCAGGCGTTCGTGGATGAAGGTGATGAAGGGATGGTCCATGCCGGCGCCGGCGCCGTGGGCCAGAACGATGCCGCGGCGGCGCTCGTAGTCCGGCGGCACCGCCCACACGCTGGTGACGGTTTTGTCTTCGGTGACGGGGATGGGGCGTTCGAAGATCTTCACGGTTTCTCCATGAGCAGAATGGCCCGCCGCGGGGCGGGATAGCCTTCCACGGTCCGCTCCGGGTCGTGGGGATCGAGAAAGTCGGCCAGGGACTGGAAGCGCATCCAGTCGGTGGCGCGCTGCTCGGCAGTGGTGGTGCGGCTGACGTCGATGCAGCGGATGCGGCGGAAGCCGACCCGGCGCAGCCAGCCTTCCAGGGTGGCCACGGTGGGCAGGAACCAGACGTTGCGCATTTGGGCGTAGCGTCCCTCCGGCACCAGGACCTCCCCCGCACCGCCCTCGATCACCAGGGTTTCCAGCACCAGCTCCCCGCCGGGGCGCAGGCAGTCTTTGAGGGCGAACAGGTGGTCGAAGGGGGAGCGACGGTGATACAACACCCCCATGGAGAACACGGTGTCAAAGGCGGCCAGGCCCGGCGGCAGGTCTTCCAGGGCCAGGGGCAGCAGGTCCGCCAGCCAGTCGCCGGCGAGGCGCTTGATGGCCAGGAACTGGAACACGTAGCGCAGGGTCGGATCGATGCCGATCACCCGCCCGGCCCCGGCTCCCAGCATGCGCCACAGGTAGTAGCCGTTGCCAGCGCCCACGTCGAGCACCAACCGACCGGCCAGCGGTGCGATCGCGCCTTCCAGCCGGGCCCACTTCCAGTCCGAACGCCATTCGGCGTCGATGAAGGTCCCGAAGATTTCGAACGGTCCCTTACGCCAGGGATGCCAGCGGCGCAGGATGGCCGCGATCGCCGCCCGGCTGTCCGGGTCGCCGTCCTCGGGCGTGCCGATGCGCACCACGGGGCCGGAAAACGCCACCGACGACGGAACGATTCGGGGCAGTTCGGCGAGCCAGCGGTGCCACTGAGGCAGATCGCCGTGGCGCGTCGGGGCCAAGGCGCTTGCCAGCCGCGCTTCCAGATGCGGGCGCCAGGGGGTGAGTGCTTCGGGCAGGCGGGCCAGCAGCGTGTGATAGTCGGGAAAATCGGTCATGACGGGGAGAAGCCGGTGCGCAGTTGTTCGACCCGGTTCTTGCCGGCCTGTTTGGCCCGGTAGAGGGCCTGGTCGGCGCGGTTGATGAGGGTTTCCAGATCGGTGTCGCCGCCCCCCCGGCCGCTGACGCCGATGCTGACGGTGACGGAAAAGGGCGATCGGCCACCCAGGCGGGTCGCTTCCACGCCCTCGAGGATTTTTTCGGCGGTGGCCAGAGCGCCGGATACCGGAGTGTTGGGCAGCAGCATGACGAATTCCTCGCCGCCGACGCGTCCGACCAGATCGCTGGCGCGGCAGTGCCGGCGCAGCAGGTCCGCCACCGCCCGGATCACCCGATCCCCTTCGCCATGACCGAAGCGGTCGTTGACCTGTTTGAAGTCGTCGATGTCGATCACCAGGGCGGACAGGGGTTGGTCGTAGCGGCGACTCTGGGTGAACATCTTCTCGGCCAACGCCATGAAATGCCCTCGGTTGCTCAGGCGGCTGAGGGTATCGGTGGTGGCGAGGAAATCGAGCCGTTCCTGCTGGCGGGAGAAACGACGAAAAACCCACAGCATGGCGCCGGCGATCAGGGTCCCCAGGGCCAGATTGACGAAGAGGTCGGTGAGCCAGGGCGCCAAAATCGGATCGGTTGTCTGGGTGACCTGAATCTGCAACGGCGTTCCGCTGACCTCGGCACCGGCGACGATCGGCGTCCCGGGTCCGAACCAGACGCTGGCGCGCTTCCAGGCGGGAATGGGAGGAGAGTCGCCGGTCAGGATGAAGTAGGTGTGGTTCTGGGAATCGAGCAGCGTCAGCCGCATGCCTGGGGCGGGCAGGTCGGCATAGGCGTGGGCCACGGACGCCAGATCGAGGATGGCGACCAGGATGTGGCGCAGGCGGCCGTCGGCGGTGCGGAAGGCGTGGCTGACGGCGAAAAAGCGCCGGTCGTGGTGTACTTTGGACCATTGGGGCGGGCCGACGAACCAAAGGCTGTCGTCGCTTCCCAGATGCGTGGCCACGTAATCGCGGTCGGTGATCGAGGGCGGGATGCCGGTGCCGGTCCAGCAGCGGATCCGTCCCCGGGCATCGACGACCAGCAGGTCCATGAAGGCCGTCTGCTGGCGTTGCCGTGCCCGCAGGACCGCTTCGATGAAATCCTTGGCGGCATCATCGCCGTCCGACAAGGTCAGCAGGTCGTCGATACCCAGAAACATTTGCTCGATGCCGTACAGGCGGCGTTCCAGATCCTGAGCGACGTGATGGGCGGTCAGGCGAGCCCGCTCCCGGGCCTGCCCGAGGGTCAGGCGGTAATCGTCCACCAGGTGGAGAACCAACAGGGCGCACAGGGATGTCAGGATCGCGGCACAGAACAGGACGATGTGGACTTGGCGGCCCCGGAGCGAGGACATGGGCGGCCCCCTGTATTTCTATTTTGAGACTATACCATAGTCCAGGCGGCCCCGTTCACCGTCCCGATTTGCCTTCCGGTTCCTGCGATGGCGGTGATCGGCCGGCGTTCGGTACGTCACGAGCCTTTCAGGGCGATCAGGGAGACGAAGTTGAAATACCGGAACCAGACTTCGACACTGGCGAAACCGGCACGGTGGAGCCGTTCCACGTGGTGGGACAAGGGTTCGGGAATCAGGACGTTTTCCAGAGCGGCGCGTTTCTGGGCGATTTCCAGGTCGCTGTATCCGCGGGCGCGTTTGAAGGCGTGGTGCAGCTCGGTGAACAGCCGCTGCTGCAGGGGATCCTCCAGGGCGATTTTCTCCGAGAGAACCAGAGCTCCGCCGGGGCGCAGTCCCCCATGGATGTGTTCCATGAGTGGCAGGCGCCGCGCCGGGGGGATGAACTGGAGGGTGAAGTTGAGCACCACCATCGAGGCGTTGCAGATCCGGATGTCCGCCAGGTCGGCGCAGACCGGCCGTATGGGCAGCGGCGGCGGTATGCGGTCGAGCCGGCGGCGCAGCCGACGGATCATGGGCCAGGCGTTGTCGACGGCGAACAGGGTGCAGCCGGGTGCCGTGACACGGTGAGCCATGGCGAAGCTGGCGGCGCCCAGGGCGCATCCCAGGTCGTAGAGATGGCTGTCCGGTTGGGCCAGCCGTTCGGCCAGCAGGCCGATGGCGGTCACGATGGTGCGGTAGCCGGGCACCGAGCGCTCGATCATGTCGTCGAAGACGGCGGCAACCCGGTCGTCGAAACGGAAGGTGGCGATTTCCGCCTGGGGCGTGGCGAACAGGCGGTCCCGGTTTTCGCTCATGTCAAAGCATCCTTGAAGGTCTGTGCTAACATGCGCGGTCACGGCAACGAGTTTGAGGGAGAGAACGCGATGAGCGCCATCGATCTAGAAGCGGTCAAACGGTATCTGTTGGCGTTGCAGGATTCGATCTGCCAGGCCCTGGAAAGCGTGGAGACGAAAGCCCGGTTCCAGGAGGACGTCTGGGAGTATCGCCAGGGACGGGGCGGCGGTCGTACCCGGGTGATCGCCGACGGCGAGACCTTCGAAAAGGGTGGGGTCAACTTTTCCCACGTTCAGGGCGACCAGCTTCCCGCCGCGGCCACCGCCCATCGACCCGAGTTGGCCGGGCGACGCTTCCAGGCGGTGGGCGTCTCCCTCGTCATTCATCCCCGCAATCCTTACGTGCCCACCTCCCATGCCAACGTGCGCTTCTTCCTGGCGGAGAAGGACGGGGCGGAGCCGGTGTGGTGGTTCGGCGGCGGTTTCGATCTGACCCCCTATTATCCCTTCATGGAAGACGTGGTGCATTGGCATCGGACCGCCCGGGCCGCTTGCCAGCCGTTCGGTGACGAGGTCTATGCCAGATACAAACACTGGTGTGACGAGTACTTCTATCTGAAGCACCGGGGTGAAACCCGGGGTGTCGGCGGCCTGTTTTTCGACGACCTCAACGACTGGGGTTTCGACCGTTGCTTTCAGTTCATGCGTTCGGTGGGGGATCATTATATCCCCGCCTATCTGCCGATCGTGGAACGGCGCAAGGATCTTCCCTACGGGGAACGGGAGCGGGAATTTCAGGCCTTCCGCCGCGGCCGCTATGTGGAATTCAACCTGATCTACGACCGGGGAACCCTGTTCGGCCTGCAGTCCGGCGGTCGTACCGAGTCGATCCTCATGTCCCTGCCCCCCGTCGCCAAATGGGGATACGGCTGGCGCCCGGAACCGGGAAGCCGGGAAGCGGAATTGAACGATTATCTACGCCCCCGCGACTGGCTGGGCGAGGGCTGAGGTTTCCCGTTGCCGGAGCGCCTGGCGGTTGCGTTCCGCCAGGCGTTCGATGAGGGCGTCGAGGGAACCGGTCTGGGCGATTTCCTGGCCGAACTCGGTGCGATAGTTTTTCACCAGATCGACCCCCTCGATGATGACGTCGTAGACCTTCCATTCGCCGTCGTGGCGGATCATCCGGAAGGCCACTTCGGCGGGCTGGCCGCCGGGTTGGACGAACTCGGTCCGGACCACGACTTTCTTGGCCTGGGGGTTCCAGTTGCGGATCGGCTTGAAACGGATTTCCCATTCCGCATACTCGCCGTACGTGGTGGCGTAGGTGCGGATCAGCATGGTCTTGAATTCCCGCTTGAAGCGCTCCCGCTGTTCGGGGGTGGCGGTGCGCCAGTACCTGCCCAGTACCAGGGCGGCGAAGCGGTCGAAATCGACGTGGGGCTCGATGTGTTTTTCGACGATGCGGACCGCCTCTTCGAAGTTGACCTTGTAGTCGATTTGCCGCAGTTCCTCTTGAATCCGGTCGGAGGCGTCCTTGATCACCTGCTGGGGAGGAACCAGGGCCTCCGCCCGGGACGGAGGCAATATGCCCAGCAGCAGGAGCACGATCCAGAACAGCATGTGCGGTGCTTTGATTTTTCCCATTGAAAACTCCAAATGTCTCCGGATGTTTAGTTTTTGTTTATCATACACCTTGGCGTTCGGCATAGACCAGTGAGATTCCATGGCTCGATTCAAGCATAGTACCGTTTTTCCCCGTTTCCGCGCCCGCCGGATGCGGCGTGACGATTTCAGCCGCCGGCTGATGCGCGAGACGCTGCTGACCGTCAACGATCTGATCTGGCCGGTGTTCGTGTGCGAGGGCCGGGGTATCCGGGAACCGGTTCCCTCCATGCCCGGTGTCGAACGGCTCAGCCTGGACCGGCTCGTGGACGAGGCCGGCGAGATCGCGACGCTCGGGGTGCCGGCGCTGGCCCTGTTCCCCGTGGTGCCCCGGGAAAAGAAAAGCGCCGACGCCAGGGAAGCCTGGAATCCCGAAGGGTTGGTGCAACGGGCGGTGCGCGCCCTGAAGGCCGCCGTGCCGCACCTGGGGGTGATCACCGACGTGGCGTTGGATCCTTATACGTCCCACGGCCAGGACGGCCTGATCGACGACAGCGGCTACGTCCTCAACGACGAGACCGTGGCAGTGCTGGTCCAGCAGGCGTTGTCCCACGCGCGGGCCGGCGCCGACATCGTGGCCCCCTCCGACATGATGGACGGCCGTATCGGCGCCATTCGCAGCGCCCTGGAGGAGAACGGCTTCGTCCATACCCGGATTCTGGCCTATTCCGCCAAATACGCCTCTCATTTCTACGGGCCTTTCCGTGATGCCGTGGGGTCGGCGGCCAATCTGGGCGGGGCCAACAAATTCAACTATCAGATGGATCCGGCCAACGGGGACGAAGCCTTGCGGGAAGTGGCCATGGACATCGAGGAAGGGGCCGACATGGTGATGGTGAAGCCGGGCATGCCCTATCTGGACGTGATCCACCGGGTCAAGTCCGAGTTCGGTCTGCCCACCTTCGCCTACCAGGTCAGCGGCGAGTACGCCATGCTCAAGGCGGCCGCCGCCAACGGTTGGCTCGACGAGAAGAAAACCGTCGTCGAATCCCTGTTGGCCTTCAAACGGGCCGGCGCCGACGCCATCTTGACCTATTACGCCAAGGCCGTGGCCCGCTGGTTGCGGGACGACCCTCTGGCCAGCGAAATCTGGAAATGACGATGAACGACAACGAAATCAACCAGCCAGCGATCGAAGCGCCCCGCGGCGTCATCGTCTGGCTCGACGAAGCGGTCTTGATCAGTTTGTTGCTGTTTTCGGTCATGGGGGCCGTGATCGCCGATTTTTCCCCCCAGGACGCTTATCTGTTCTGGCTCACCATGATTCCGGTGTTCGGCCTGGGCGCCATCGTCGCCGGCTGGGCCCAGGTCAAGCGGGAGGGAAAGGTCCGGGGCTATTCGTTCGGGGAGCTGTTCAAGATCCAGGCGTTGCATTGGGGCGGCGTTCTTTGCACCGTCGTCGGGGTGTTCGTCCTGCTCCATATGCGGCACCTGGACGAAACCGCCGCCGCCCTGGTGATCCTGCTGATCCTGGCGCTGGCCACCTTCCTGGACGGTATCCGCATCGGCTGGCGTTTCAGCCTGATCGGCGTCTATCTGGGGATCAGCGCCATCATCATCGCCTACATGGAACAATTTCTGCCGCCGGTGGTCCTTCTGGCGGTACTGCTGATCACCTACACCGTTCTTCGGGGCCGGCGCGAAGCCCGGCGCCGTCTGCGCCATGAGCAGGATTGATCATTACGCCATCTTCGGTCATCCGATCGGCCACAGCAAATCCCCGCTGATCCATCGCCTGTTTGCCGAGCAAACCGGCCAGTCCATCGTGTACACTGCCCAGGACGTCGGCCCCGACTGTTTCGATACCGCGCTGCGGGTGTTTCGCGCCGGCGGCGGTATGGGGCTGAACTGTACCGTTCCCCTCAAGGAACTGGCGTTTCGCACCGCCGATCGCTTGACGGAACGGGCCGAGCTGAGCGGTGCGGTCAACACGCTGTGGTGGGACGAGGGGGGGCGGCTTCACGGCGACAACACCGACGGTGTCGGGTTGCTGCGCGACCTGACCGTGAACCTGGGATTGACCCTGTCCGGCCGGCGGATATTGGTGCTGGGGGCGGGCGGGGCCGCCAGGGGGATTCTGGGGCCGTTGTTGGCGCAGCGTCCGGCGGTGCTGGTCGTCGCCAACCGCACCGTGTCCCGCGCCCGGGAACTGGCACGCCGTTTCGCCGACCTGGGGCCGTTGCGGGCCTGCGGCTTCACCGAGCTGGCGGGCCAGCGGTTCGACCTGATCCTGAACGCCACCGCCGCCGGCCTGGAGAACCAGTTGCCGCCCCTGCCGGCGGGTCTGCTGCTTCCCGGTGGTGTCTGTTACGACTTGATGTACGGCGACCAGCCTACCGCCTTCGTCCGTTGGGGCATCGGCCAGGGGGCGGGTTTGAGCGTCGACGGTCTCGGGATGCTGGTGGAACAGGCGGCGGAGGCCTTTCTCCGCTGGCGCGGCGTCCGTCCCGACACCGGGCCGGTCATCGCCCGGTTGCGTGCGTGAGCCATCGGCGGATCGTCTCGGCTTTGGCGGCGGTGCTTCTGGGCGCGCTCGTCCTGGCCATCGCCATCCGGGAACGTGAGAGGGGCCGGGCGCTCTTTCCCGCTCCGGCGCCGCCTTCCCGGTTGCAGCGAATCCAGTCCTCGGGGAAGTTGCGGATTCTGACGGTCTATGGGGCCACCACCTACTATCCCGCCGGTGACGGTTTCGCCGGCTTCGAGTACGAGTTGGCCGGTCGCTTCGCCGCCTGGCTCGGGGTGGACGCCGAGTTCGTCGTCGCCGATTCGGTCGGGGATCTGCTCGCCCGCATGATCGCCGGGGAGGCGGATCTGGCGGCGGCGGGTTTGACTATCACCGACGTCCGCCGGCAATACCTGGTGTTTTCCCGCCCTTACCAGGAGATCCGGGAGCAGTTGGTTTACCGCGGCGGCGACCGTCGTCCCCGCGGCATCGCCGAACTGGGGGACGGTTTCCTCGAGGTCATGGCCAGCTCCAGTCACGCCCGTACCCTGGAGCGACTCCGGCTCCGTCACCCCGGTCTGACCTGGCGGACTTCGGCGGCACGGGTCGAGGAATTGCTGCGCCGGGTCCAGGTGGGATTGATCGACTACACCATCGTCGATTCCAATCAGTTCGCCGTATTGCGGCGCTTCTTTCCCCGCCTGCGGGTGGCTTTCGACCTGGGGAAGCCGGTGGAGCTGGCCTGGGCCTTCGTCAGGGATCGGGACCGCAGTCTGGTGGAGGCCGCCGACCGTTTCCTGGCGCAAGTGCAGAAAAGCCGGATGCTGGAGCAATTGATCGACCGTTATTACGGTCACGTGGATGCCCTCGGCTTCGTGGACGTGTGCGTGTTCCAGCGCCACGTGCGTCAACGCCTTCCCCGTTTCCGTCCCTATTTCGAAGCGGCCGGCCGGCGCTACGGTTGGGACTGGCGCTTGCTGGCCGCCGTCGCCTACCAGGAATCCCATTGGCGCGTTGATGCCAAGTCGCCGACCGGGGTTCAGGGGCTGATGATGCTGACCCGCCAGACCGCCCGACAAGTCGGGGTTCGCGACCGCCTCGATCCCGGGACCGGCGTTCTGGGGGCCGCCCGCTATCTGCGGCAATTACGGGACAAGATTCCCGAGCGCATCCCGGAGCCCGACCGCACCTGGTTCGCCCTGGCGGCCTACAACGTCGGCTTCGGTCACCTGGAGGACGCCCGGGTTCTGACCCAGCGGGCCGGCGGCGATCCGGACCGGTGGATCGATGTGAAGCGGTTTCTTCCCCTGCTGGCGCGGAAGAAATGGTACGTCCGAACGAAGCACGGTTACGCCCGCGGCTGGGAGCCGGTGCGCTACGTGGAGAACATCCGTAACTATTACGATTTGCTGCGCCAGCTGGAGGCCGGTCCGACTTTCAACGGCGTCGCAGAAAGAAATCCTTCAGCAGCGCGGCGCACGGCCGGGCGAGGACCCCGCCGGTCACTTCGATCCGGTGATTGACGAAATCGGCCCGGTGCAGGGACAGCGCGCTGCCGGCGGCCCCCTGCCTCGGGTCGGCGGTCCCGTACACCAGACGCTGGATACGGGCGTGGATGAGGGCTCCCATGCACATGACGCACGGTTCCAGGGTGACGTAGAGGGTGGTGCCCGGCAGGCGGTAGTTCCCGGCCGCTTGCCCGCCGGCCCGCAGTGCTTCGATTTCGGCGTGGGCCGTCGGGTCGTGCCGGGAAATCGGTCGGTTCCAGCCTTCGGCGAGGATCCGGTCCTGCTTCACCAGCACCGCGCCGACCGGCACTTCCCCCTGGGATTCCGCCTCCCGGGCCAATTCGAGCGCCCGGGACATCCACATTTCATCGCGCGGGGTTATTCCCATTCGATGGTGGCGGGGGGCTTGCCGGAAACGTCGTAGACCACCCGAGAAACGCCCTTGACCTCGTTGATGATACGCCGGGAAACTCGATCGAGGAATTCGTAGGGCAAATGGGCCCAGCGGGCGGTCATGAAGTCGGTAGTCTCCACCGCCCGCAGGGCGATGACATAGTCGTAACTGCGCTCATCCCCCATGACCCCTACCGAGCGGATCGGGAGGAAGACGGCGAAAGCCTGGCTGACCTGATCGTAGAGGTCGTGTTGGCGCAGCTCGGAAATGAAGATGTCGTCGGCCAACCGCAGGATGTCGGCGTACTCCGGCTTCACTTCCCCCAGGATCCGCACCCCCAGCCCGGGCCCCGGGAAGGGATGACGGTACACCATCTCGTAGGGCAATCCCAGTTCCAGTCCGATCTTGCGCACTTCGTCCTTGAACAGTTCCCGCAGCGGCTCGATGAGTTTCAGGTTCATGACCTGGGGCAGCCCGGCAACGTTGTGGTGGGATTTGATCAGGGCGGCCTTGGCGGTCTTGGCGGCCGCCGATTCGATCACGTCCGGATAGATGGTGCCCTGGGCCAGCCAGCGGATGTTTTCCAGTTTTCGGGCTTCTTCCTCGAAGATCTCAATGAACAGATGGCCGATGATGCGGCGCTTTTCCTCCGGATCGGTCACCCCCTTCAACGCCCTGAAATAACGGTCGGCGGCATCGATCCGGATCACCCGGACGCCCATGTGTTTGGCCAGGGTCGCCATCACCTGGTCGCCCTCGTGCAGGCGCAGCAGGCCGGTGTCGACGAAGACGCACGTCAGCCGATCACCGATGGCCTTGTGCAGGAGGGCGGCCACCACCGAGGAGTCCACGCCCCCAGAAAGCGCCAGCAGCACCCGGTCTTCCCCCACCTGACGGCGGATGGTGCGGATGCTTTCCTCGATGATGTTTTCCGGGGTCCATACCGGTTCGCAGCCGCAGATGTCGTGGACGAAGCGGCCGAGAATCCGCTGTCCCTGGCGGGTGTGGGTGACCTCGGGATGGAACTGGACGCCGTAGAAGCGCCGCGCCTCGTCGGCCATGCCGGCGATAGGGGCGTCGTCGGTGAAGGCGATCACCTTGAAGCCGGGCGGCAGAGAGGTGACCCGGTCCCCGTGGCTCATCCAGACGTCGAGCAGCGCCTCGCCGTCCGGCGTGGTGTGGTCCTCGATATCCGCCAGCAGCCGGGAGTGGCCCTTGACCCGGACCTGGGCGTAGCCGAACTCCCGCTTCCGCGCCGTTTCGACCGCGCCGCCCAACCGGGCGGCCATGATCTGCATGCCGTAGCAGATTCCCAATACCGGTACGCCCAGTTCGAAGACCACCGGCGGCGGGGTGGGGGCGAAATCGGTCGTCACCGTCTTCGGCCCCCCGGAGAGCACGATCCCGCGAGGGGCGAAATCGCGGATCCGTTCCTCGGGCCAGTCGTAGGGGTGGATTTCGCAGTAGACGCCCAGTTCCCGGATGCGGCGGCCGATCAGTTGGGTGTACTGGGAGCCGAAATCGAGGATCAGAATTTTTTGGCTGTGGATGTCCATTTCAATCCAGGCGGTAGTTGGGTGCTTCCTTGACGATGGTCACGTCGTGGACGTGGCTTTCCCGGATGCCGGCGCCGGTGATCTTGACGAAGCGGGCCTTTTCGTGCAGTTCGGCGATGGTGCGGCAGCCGGTGTAACCCATGCTGGCCCGGATGCCGCCGAGCAGTTGATGGATGATGGCCACCACGCTGCCCTTGTAGGGCACGCGGCCTTCGATGCCTTCCGGCACCAGTTTCTCGATGGCGTCGGTGTCCTCCTGGAAGTAGCGGTCGCTGGAACCCTGCTGCTGGGCCATCGCGCCCAAGGACCCCATGCCGCGGTAAGTCTTGTAGGATCGTCCCTGATAGAGTTCCACTTCCCCGGGGGCTTCCTCGGTGCCGGCGAACAGGCTTCCCAGCATGACGGAGTGAGCCCCGGCGGCCAGGGCCTTGGCGACGTCGCCGGAATAACGGATGCCGCCGTCGGCGATCAAGGGCAGTCCGGTGTCCTTGAGGGCCTGGGCCACGTTGGCCACCGCGCTGATCTGGGGAACCCCGACGCCGGCCACCACCCGGGTGGTGCAGATGGAGCCGGGGCCGATGCCGACCTTGACCGCGTCGGCACCCGCCTCCAGTAGGGCCACCGCCGCTTCGCCGGTGGCGATGTTGCCGCCGATGACCTGGACCTCGGGATAGTGGTGTTTGATCCAGCGCACCCGGTCAATGACGCCCTGGGAATGGCCGTGGGCGGTATCGACCACGATGACGTCGGCCCCCGCGGCCACCAGCGCTTCGACCCGTTCGTCGGTGCCGGCACCGACCCCGACGGCGGCGCCGACCCGCAGGCGTTCCTGCTCGTCCTTGCAGGCGTTGGGATAGTCCTTGGCTTTCTGGATGTCCTTGACGGTGATCAGACCCCGCAGGTGGAACGCGTCGTCCACCACCAGAATCTTCTCGATGCGGTGTTGATGGAGCAGCCGGACCACTTCCTCCTTGGGAGCGCCTTCGCGTACCGTGACCAGGCGTTCCCGGGGGGTCATCACTTCGGAGACTGGGGCATCGTAGCGGGTCTCGAAACGCAGATCCCGATTGGTGACGATGCCCACCAGGCGGTTGCCGTTTTCCACCACCGGTACGCCGGAAATGTTCTTTTCCCGCGTCAGGCGGATGACCTCGCCGATGGTGGTGTCGGGGGTGACGGTGATCGGATCCTTGATCACCCCGCTTTCGTATTTCTTCACCTTGGCGACTTCCTGGGCCTGACGTTCCACGCTCATGTTCTTGTGGATGACACCGATGCCGCCTTCCTGGGCGATGGTGATCGCCAGGCGGGCTTCGGTCACCGTGTCCATGGCCGCCGACACTAGGGGAATGTTGAGCGTGATCTCCCGGGTCAGCCGGGTGGTCAGGTCCGCTTCCCGGGGCAGCACGGTGGAATGCGCCGGCACCAGCAGAACGTCGTCAAACGTGATGGCTTCTTCCACGATACGCATGATCTCGATGTGACTGGCAGTAAGTAAATCAGATTATTATACCTTGAAAAAATGGAACGTTCTCGGTGCGTGTTCGGCTTGGCCGTCCGAGCCGGGCGCTTCTTTTGGTCGGGGCTGGTGCGGTTTTGTATTCAGAAGCGATTCAGAAAGAGCGGATTATCCTACAAGCGTTGGTCGATCACGACGAGGAAATACCGCCCGGGGCTTTATGTCGAACCAATTTGGTTTAGGTTGTCGTTTCTTTCGCAGGGGGGTGGGTTTTCCAGGGCAAGCCGTTGCCAGCTTGAAACAAAAATGTCAAAATCAATCAATTTATTCGTTCAATGCTTTCTCATTTGGAGGAGTCATGCGTAGACTGATCAGCTTGTTGCCTTTGTTGGCGCTGGTGTGGATGACGACGGCGGTCGCCCATGGGCCCAGCCGGCAGAAGATCGCCGTGGACGTGACGATCGCCGCCCCGGCGGACAAGGTTTGGGAAGCCATCGAGGATTTCTGCAGCATCGAAAAATGGCATCCGGATGTGACCGGTTGCGTCCACGAAGGGGGTTACAAAAAGGGCGCGACCCGCAGGCTGACCCTGGCCAACGGCGGCTGGATCGTCGACGAACTGAAGAAATACGATCCGAAAAAACGCATGTACAAATACCGGATCGACGAGATGAGCACCGCCAAGACCATCGTCTGGGCCGGCAAGGAGCAGGCGGTCCCGGTGTTGCCGGTGGCGAACTACTCGGCGGTCATCGAGGTCAAGCCGATCGACGACAACACCACCCGGGTGGTCTGGAAGGGGGCGTTCTATCGCGCCTACATGAACAATAACCCGCCCGAAGAAATGAACGAGGAGGCGGCGATCGAGGCCACCACGGCGTTTCACCGCAAGGGCCTGGAGAACCTGAAGAAGCTGATTGAACAAAGCCAGTGATGTCGCGATTTTCATTGCTATCCACCCTCCTGAAAGTGGCGGCTCCGGCCGCCCTCTTTTTTTGCTTTCATCCCCTGGCCCTGGCGAAGCCCTATGCCTTCATCACCAATCAGGGGGAAGACAGCGTCTCGGTGATCGACACCGCCGTCGATCGGGTCGTCAAGACCATCAAGGTGGGCCATAAACCTTCCGGCGTCGCCGTCGGCGGCGACGGTAAGATCGTCCTGGTGACCAATCCCGAGAGCCGGGACGTCACTCTGATCGACGGGAACACCCTGCAGGTGCTCGGTTCCATACCCGTGGGCGAAGGTCCGCTGGGAGTGGCGGTGGACCGGGAAGGTCGGCGTGGCTACGTGGCCGACTGGTATCAACACGTGGTGCGGGTGATCGACATCCTGAAACGTCGGGTCGTTGCCACCGTCCGGGTGGGGAAGTCGCCTGCCGGCCTGGCGGTCACCAGGGACGGCCGCCGGGTTTACGTGGCCAACCGCGATAGCGATTCGGTCTCGCTGATCGACGCGGTGACCCTGAAGGTCGTCGCCAGCCGGAAAGTCGGCAGCCATCCGTTCGGCATCGCGCTGGACGAAAAACGCCGTCGCCTCTACGTCGCCAACGTGCTGAGCAACGACGTCACCGTTTTGGAGGCCGATACCCTGAAGCCCATCACGACCATCAAGGTGGGCGACCGCCCCTACGCCATCGCCCTGGCCCGGGACGGCGGCCGGGTGGTGGTCACCAACCAGTACGAGGACACGGTTTCGGTGATCGACGCCGCCTCGCTGCGGGTGATCGACACGCTGGACGTGGGAGAGTATCCCGAAGGAATCTCGACCCATCCCGACGGGCGTCGGGTCTATGTGGTCAACTGGTTCAGCAATTCGGTGACCGTGCTCGACATCGAGCGCCTGAAATCCTTGACCACGGTGCCCACCGGCGAGGGCAGCCGCGGCTTCGGTATCTTCATCGCGCCGTGAGCGACCGTGACCGTATCCGGCGTCTGGCCGGCTGGTTGACGCAACTGGAGGCCGAATTGCGCCGCCTCGGCCTGTGGGCGGCGACGCCGCCGCCGGCGGAGGCGTTGGCCAGCCGGTTGCCCTTTTGCTGTGATACCCTAACCTTTCCCCAGTGGCTGCAATTCGTTTTTCTCGAACGGATGCGACGGCTCGTCGAGTCGGGCGCCCCCCTGCCCCGGGCCTGCGGCATCGCCCCGATGGCGGAGGAATGGTTCGCCGGTTCGACGACGGACGTCGTGCGGTTGCTGGGCATTCTGCGAAACATCGACGACCTGTTGAGTGGACATGGCGGAGAAACCGGAAGATCTGACCGTTGATTACTACGAAGGCGACCTCCAGACCGTCAGGGAGCTGGACAAGGTGATCCTGTCGAAGGGGGCCTGGACCACGATTCTGTTCCGTTACCAGGAGTGGGACGCCCGCAAGGGGGAGTACGGGCCGGAGAAGTACACCATCCGTCGCTATCAGAAGCGTGACGGCCAGTATCACCAGCGTTCCCGGTTCAACATTTCCAGCCGGGAACAGGCCAGGGGCATCGTCGAGGCCCTGCAGCGATGGCTCGATGCGGAAGAATCGTGACGGGGTTTGCCGGGCGTGGGACGGGTTGTGATAGAATTGCTGCAGCGTGCAGGGAGCCGAACAAGCGAGCGTACGGCCATGGGGCCGAAAATAAATAAGGACAATGCGAACTCACACAAGAACCTAGAGAGGGGGTTATGATGAAACAGACCGTCAAGTCCATTCTGACCGCAACCGTCATCGCCGTATCCGGCGGCATGCTGGCAGCCACGCCGGTCACGACCGTGGTCGCCGCGGAAACGGCCGCCGGCGTGAACCAGGCCATCGCCGATGTCACCAGAACGCTTCAGGAAGCGCTGAAGATCGCCATGGAGGGAACCGACCAGAAGGCGTTGTTGGACAAGCTCCAGGAAGCCAAGCAGGCCTACAAGGAAATCACCGGGGATGTCTACGGTGCCCGGCTGCAGCGGTTGTCCGGTTACATTCGCCGGGCGCGCGGTATGGCTCGGCGCGGTGATCTCGCCGGTGCCGAGGAGCAGATTAAGAAGGCTCTGGAAGTCGTCAAGACCTTTCCCAAGGCCTAAGGTCTCCATTCCGTCGAAAACCCATCCCGGGTCAGGCCGGGGTGGGTTTTTTCTTTTCCCCGATCCTCTTTCCCTTCCACGGATGGGGGCAAGTCTCCCTTCATTGCGGTGGGCGCGGCGCTTGTGCTTCAATATGCCTCGCACAGAACAAGTTGAATAGATATCTATCCGTGCTCGGTTTGACCCAAAGAGGAGGCTTAACCCATGTTCAAGATCAAATCTCTGATTTCCGCTGTGGCGCTGGCCGGTGCCGCCACGATGGTGGGGGCGGTGGAATGGCGGCCCTTGCCGGACAAGGCGCCGGAACCGGCGGACAATCCCACCACGCCGGCCAAGGTGAAGCTGGGACAACTGCTGTATCTGGATCCGCGGCTGTCCTCCACCGGCACCGTTTCCTGTAATTCTTGCCACAACGTCATGGCCGGCGGTGAGGACAACCGGCCGGTGGCCGCCGGAGTGCACGGCCAGACCGGGGACCGCAGCGCTCCCACGGTATGGAACGCCGCTTTTCATGCCACCCAGTTCTGGGACGGCCGGGCCGCCAGTCTCGAGGATCAGGCTCGGGGTCCGGTCACCAATCCCATCGAGATGGGAATGAAGAGCTGGGATGACGTGGTGGCGCGCCTCAAGCAGATTCCCGGCTATCCGGAATTGTTCAAGGCGGCCTTCGGTCCCGATGCCGAAATCAGCGAGGACAACGCGGTCAAGGCCATCGCCGCCTTCGAGCGTACCCTGATCACCCCCAACAGCCCGTACGACCGTTACGTCAAGGGGGACAAGTCGGCTCTGACCGAGCAGCAGGTACGGGGCATGAAGACCTTCGCCGAGGTGGGCTGCATCGGCTGTCATTCCGGCCCCGCCTTCAGCGGCCAGATGGGTCAGGGGGCGGGGGTGTTTCAGAAATTCCCCGTCTTCGACAATCCCTTCTTCGAGAAGAAATACAACTTCAAGGAGGATCTGGGCCGTTACAACGTGACCAAGAACGAGGCCGACAAGCACCTGTTCAAGGTGCCGACCCTGCGCAACGTCGCTTTGACGGCGCCCTATTTCCACAACGGCGCAGTCAAGACTCTGGACGAGGCGGTGCGGGTGATGGCCAAGTTGCAGCTCAACCGGGATCTGTCTCAGCAGCAGGTCGACGACATCGTGGCCTTTCTCAACGCCTTGACCGGTGAATTCCCCAAACTGGAAATGCCCCGTCTGCCGGGCACGCCGGGCAAGACCTTCGACTACGTCAAATAATCTGCCGACCGACGACCGGGTGCCGAAGGCGCCCGGTCGTCTCAATGCAACCGGCCGTGGACGGCGATGTGGCGGTCACTGACCCGGTCCACCTGGAAATGGTCCAGGCCGGTTTCTTCCAGTTGCCGACGGATTTCGTCTTCCCGGTAAGCGGCGCGAAGGGAATTGAAGAAATCCCTGCGCAGTATGGCGGACGCGCCGGCGGCGTGGCGCTCCACCAGCTCCAGCGCCTGCCTTTCCGAGTCCGGACGGTACAGATCCATGACCAGTACGGCGGCGCCCGGGGTTCCCAGGCGCTGGATTTCCCGCCACAGGACCTGCGGATCGGCCAGATGATGCAGCAGGCTGTTGCAGATCAGGGTGTCGTAACCGGGGGTCAGGGCAGGGTCGGGAAGACGGTGACGGCGGAACTGAACACGACGGCTCAGCAGTGGTTGGGTTGCCAGGCGATGGCGGGCGATCGCCAGCATGGCCTCGGCACCGTCGATGCCGTCGACCCGGCTGTCGGGAAAGCACCGGGCGAACGCCAGGGTGATGTCCCCGGGGCCGCATCCCAGATCGAGGATCCGGCGGGGCCGATGGGTGGGAAAACGGTCGAGGAACAGGTTTTGGAACAAGGTGTTGGCTTCGCTGAAATCCGCTTCCGCATAGGCCCTCGCCTGGACGGGATCGTTCATCAACTCCGGTTCCGGGAAGCGTCGCATGGTGGTCTTCCTGCCGACGGCTTGGAGGATGCGGAAAGGAGTCCTCGGTCGTGGGAATGGGTGAGCCCGCCCCCTTTCACGGGGGTGATATAATGACCCCTTCCGTTGGATTCGTGACCATTATGAGTCAAAAGTTATACATACAGACCTTCGGCTGTCAAATGAACGAGTACGACTCCGCCAAGATGGGAGACGTACTGCGTCAGTCCCACGGGCTGGAGCTGACCGACGACCCCGCCGAGGCGGACGTGTTGTTGCTGAACACCTGTTCGGTCCGGGAAAAGGCCCAGGAAAAGGTGTTTTCCCAGTTGGGTCGCTGGAAGCCCCTCAAAAACCGCCGTCCCGGGGTGATCATCGGTGTCGGGGGCTGTGTCGCCAGTCAGGAGGGGGAAGCGGTGCAACGGCGCGCCCCTTACGTGGACATCGTCTTCGGTCCCCAGACCCTCCATCGTCTGCCCCAGATGCTCGAGCGGGTTCGCCGGGAGCGGCGGCCGGTCATGGACATCTCCTTTCCCGAGATCGAGAAGTTCGACCGCCTTCCCCAGCCCCGGGCCGAAGGGCCCAAAGCCTACGTTTCCATCATGGAAGGCTGCAGCAAATATTGCACCTATTGCGTGGTGCCCTACACCCGCGGGCCGGAAGTCAGCCGTCCGGTGCGGGACGTGGTGGCGGAGGTCGAGCGGCTGGCGGAACAAGGCGTCCGCGAAATCAACCTGCTGGGTCAGAACGTCAACGCCTACCGGGGGCTGGACGAGGACGGCGAGGAAGCGAGTCTGGCTCTGTTGCTGTTCGAAGTGGCCGCCGTCGAGGGCATCGAACGGATTCGCTTCACCACGTCCCATCCTGCGGAATTCGACGACGATCTGATCGAGGCCTTCGCCGCCATCCCCCAGTTGGTGAATCACTTGCACCTCCCGGTACAGTCGGGCAGCGACCGGGTGCTGGCGGCCATGAAGCGGGGATACAGCCGGCGTGACTACGTGGAAAAGATCGCCAAGCTGCGCCGGGTGCGTCCCGACATTTCCCTGTCTTCGGACTTCATTGTCGGTTTTCCCGGCGAGACCGAAGCGGATTTCGCCCAGACCCTCGGCCTGATCGAGGAAATCGGCTTCGACCATTCCTACAGTTTCATCTACAGCCCCCGGCCGGGGACGCCGGCGGCGGCGATGGCGGACGACGTGCCCATGGCGGTCAAGAAAGAACGTCTGGCCCGGTTGCAGGAGAAGATCCAGGCCCAGGCGGCGGCGATTTCCCGCTCGATGGTCGGGACCAGACAGCGTATCCTGGTGGAAGGGGCATCGCGGAAAAACCCGCGGGAATTGTGCGGCAGGACCGAGAACAACCGCGTGGTCAACTTTCAGGGTCCGTCCCGGCTGATCGGCCGCTTCGCCGAGGTGGTGATCGCCGAGGCTCTGCCGAACTCCTTGCGGGGCAGATTGGTCTAAGCTATGCTGACCGAAACGGACACGAGGTGTTGAACCAGCCCGGGCAGGGGCTTGCATGCCAACCATTGACTGACAGACGATCCACGACCCTACAGATCACTCTGGAGCCCGCCGACAACCAGCGCCTGGCGAATCTGTGCGGGCAGTACGACGAAAACCTGAAACAAATCGAAAAGCGCTTGGGCGTCGAAATCGCCAGCCGCGGCAATCGCTTCCGCATCGTCGGCTCGAGCCAGCCGGTGGAAACCGCTTCCCGGCTCCTCCAGCATCTGTTCCAGGCCGCCTCCTCCGAGGCCATTACGCCGGAGCGGGTGCATCTTTCCCTCCAGGACGCCAGTGTGGACGCTTTGCTGGAATCCCGGGACGACGCCGAAGCGCCGGTGACCATCCGCACCCGCAAGGCGGTGATCCAGGCCAGGGGCGCCAATCAGCAGCGCTACCTGAAGAACATCCAGTCCCACGACATCAACTTCGGTATCGGCCCGGCCGGCACCGGCAAGACCTACCTGGCGGTTGCCTGCGCCGTGGCGGCCCTGGAGGAGGAGCGGGTCGAGCGCCTGATCCTCACCCGTCCCGCGGTGGAAGCCGGGGAGCGGCTGGGTTTCCTGCCGGGCGACATGGCGCAGAAGGTGGATCCCTATTTGCGGCCGCTCTACGATGCCCTGTACGAAATGCTGGGCTTCGAGCGGGTGGTCAAACTGATCGAGCGCAACGTCATCGAGGTGGCGCCGCTGGCGTTCATGCGGGGGCGCACGCTGAACGACGCCTTCATCATTCTGGACGAGGCCCAGAATACCACCATCGAGCAGATCAAGATGTTCCTGACCCGGGTCGGTTTTGGCTCCACCGCCGTCGTCACCGGGGACGTCACCCAGGTGGACCTGCCCAAGGACCGGCCTTCGGGGTTGCGTCACGTGCTCGAAGTGCTGGCGGACGTGGAGGGCATCAGCTTCACCTATTTCGACGCCCGGGACGTGGTCCGTCACCCGCTGGTGCAGCGGATCGTCTCCGCCTACGAGGCCCACGAGCGCCGGGTTCGGGAAACTGCCGGAGCCTGAGGTGGACAGCGGCATAGACATCCAGGTCGCCACCGGCGAGCCTTCCCTCCCTTCCCCGCAACAGCTGCGCCGCTGGGTCGAGGCCGCCCTGGAAGGCCAGGCCGGCGAGGTTTCCCTACGCATCGTCGACGAGGCCGAGATCGCCGCCTTGAACGCCCGTTTCCGCCAGCGCTCCGGTCCGACCAACGTGCTCAGCTTTCCCTTCGAGCCGCCGCCCGGCGTGCCGCTGACGTTTCTCGGAGACGTGGTGATCTGTGCGCCGGTGGTGATACGGGAAGCCAGGGAACAGGGCAAGACGGCAGAAGCCCATTGGGCGCATCTGGTCGTCCACGGCGTTTTGCATCTGCGCGGCTTCGATCACCTGACGGCGGAAGACGCCGAGCGGATGGAGAACCGGGAGCGGGCCATACTGGCCGGCCTCGGATTTCCGGATCCTTATCTAATCGAAGAAAGTCATCGATCATGAACGAAGAACAAAGCGACAGTAGTTGGGTCGATCGTCTGGGGCAGTTCTTTTCCGGCGAGCCGAGGGATCGGAACGAGCTGTTGGAAATTCTCCGCGATGCGCAAAAGCGCCATATCATCGATCGGGACGCCCTGTCGATGATCGAAGGGGTGCTGATGGTGTCGGAACTGCGGGTGCGTGACATCATGGTGCCCCGGGCCCAGATGGACGTGGTGCACCAGGACGCTTCCCTGGCGGACATTTTTCCCATCGTCATCGACACGCACCATTCCCGTTTTCCCGTCATCGGCGAGGATCGCAGCCAGGTCATGGGCATTCTGCTGGCCAAGGACCTGCTGCCTTACGCCTGTCGGCAGAACCTCCAGGTGCCGGTGAAGAAACTGATGCGCCAGGCCCTGTTCGTACCGGAGAGCAAGCGGCTCAACGTGATGCTGCGCGAGTTCCGCATGCGGCGCCAACACATGGCCATCGTCATCGACGAATACGGCGCCGCCGCCGGTCTGGTGACCATCGAGGACATCCTGGAACAGATCGTGGGGGAAATCGCCGACGAGCACGATCTGGAGGAGGAGTACATCTTTCGCCGCAGCAACCGGGTCTATACGGTCAAGGCGATCACGCCCTTGGAAGAGTTCAACGAGTACTTCGACGCCGATCTCAGCTCCGAGGATTTCGACACCATCGGCGGTCTGATCGTCCATTCCCTGGGGCACCTGCCCAAGCGCGGCGAAAAGGTGCGGATCGACCGCTTCGAGTTCGAGGTGCTGCGTGCCGACAATCGCCGCGTCCATCTCCTGAAGGTGAAACTGATCGAGCCGGAACCCCAGTCTTCCGGTGCCGATTAGAACGCTGCCGCCGTCTCTGGGGGCGCTGCTGTCCGGCGCGTTGCTGCCCCTCGCCTTCGCTCCCTTCGACCAGTCCTGGCTGGTGGTGCCGCTGCTGGCGGTGTTGTTCCACGGCTGGTCCGTCGCCGGCCGTCCCCGGGACGGCGCCCGGCTCGGTTTTCTCTTCGGCTTGGGGCAGTTCGGCTGTGGGGTATGGTGGGTCTTCGTCAGCATGGACCGCTACAGTGGTGCCGGACCGTTCGTCGCCGGCCTGCTGACCGCCCTTTTCGTGGTCGGGCTCGCCCTGTTTCCCGCCCTGGCGGGCGCCATGGGGGTGTGGCTGGCAAAATCGGCGGGTCTGGTACAGCGGGTTCTGCTGTTGTGGCCCAGCGTCTGGGTGGCGGTGGAGTGGTTGCGCGGTTGGCTTTTCACCGGCTTTCCCTGGCTGCAGATAGGCTACAGCCAGATCGACACCCCCCTGGCCGGTTATGCCCCCCTCTTTGGCGTCCTCGGTGTCGGCTGGGTGGCGGCCTTGACGGCGGCGGTTCTGCTCGGGGTGTTCCGGCGCCGGGACGGTATCGGTCCCTGGATCGCCGTGGTGGTGCTGCTTTGGCTGGTCGGTGCCGGTTTGAGCCAGGTGCGGTGGAGCCGGCCCGCCGGCCCTCCTCTGCAGGCGGCGTTGCTTCAGGGTAACATCCCCCAGGAGCTCAAGTGGCGTCCGGAAACCCGCCGCCGGATCATCGCCACCTATCTGGAGATGACCCGCCGTCGCTGGGGGGCGGATGTGATCGTGTGGCCGGAGACCGCCGTTCCCCTGTATCGGCACCAGGTCCAGGAGGTTCTACTGCGTCCCCTGGAGCGAGAGGCCCGTTCCCGGGGCAGCGATCTTTTAATCGGTATTCCGGTGCAGGCGCCCGACGGGCGTTATTACAACGCTCTCATCAGCCTGGGGCGGACCCCCGGCGTTTATTACAAGCGCCATCTGGTCCCATTCGGGGAGTACCTGCCGTTGCGGCGTTGGCTCGGTTCCGCCCTGGATCTGCTGCAGATTCCCATGAGCGATTTTTCCGCCGGAGGTAGGAATCAGCCGCTGCTGCGGGCGGCCGGCCACGTCCTGGCGCCGACCATCTGCTACGAGGACGCCTTCGCCCGCGATGCCCTGTGGGGATTGCCGGAAGCGGCCTACATGGTGAACGTCAGCAACGATGCGTGGTTCGGCGACACCATCGCGCCGCACCAGCACCTGCAGATGGCCAGGATGCGGGCCTTGGAGGCGAACCGTTATCTGCTTCGCGCCACCAACACCGGTCTGACCGCCGTGATCGGTCCCGACGGCCGGGTCGTCGCCCAGGCGGCGCCTTTCGTGCGCACCTCCCTGACCGAGACGTTCGTCCCGCTCCAAGGGGCCACGCCCTACGTGCGTTGGCTGGACTGGCCGGTGCTGTTGATGGTCACGGGTCTGTTGGGGTGGTTTGCGGCCGGACGGGGCCGGTCCTGAAGCGGTCGGCCCTACTTGCCGTCACACCCATTCCCGGGCGCGGGTGAACGCCTCGTGGAAATCGAAGTACACCGGTTTCTCGGTCTGCAACAGATCCCGCAACATGGCGTTCTGGATCCGGTATTTGAGGTTGCCCACGGCCAACGGCCCCACCGCCACGGCGCCGGGGCTGTTGGGCGCCGTCGTCAAGGGAGTGCCCATGTCCCGGGGCTTGACACCGGCGATACCGGCGGGCGGTACCGCGTTGACGTCGCCGACGACCTTCAGGCGCTTGGCGTCTTCGAGAATCTCCTCGTCGAGGACCTGAATGCCGGCCTTGGTGGTGTTGAAGATGATGTCGGCCCGGGCCACCAGCCAGGCCTTGCTGGCGCCGGAACTGGCGAAGGTCCCTTTCAAGTTGCAGCCGCAGCGGCGGTTGTATTCCTCGGCCAACTGCATGGCGGTGTCTAGGCTGAGGTGATCGACGATGGTGACGTCGGCGCCGGCCAGGGAGGCGATGACGCCGGTGGAAATCCCCACCGGGCCGGTGCCGCCGAAAACGATGGCGCGGCAGTCCTTCATCTCCAGGCCGTGTTTGTCCTTCAGCTGCTTTTCCACCGCCGCCACCAGCGCGGTCGCGGTGGTGAAGGCCCCGGACGGGTCGGCGAGGATCGAAACCTCGAAGGGGGGCACCATGGCCTTCTTGGCGGTTTCCAGCATGTCCAGCGCCTTGCCGATGTCCCGGCCGCCGATGAAGATGGCCGTCCGTTTGACGCCCGAGGGGCCCCGGGAAAAGATGATGTCCTGGGTCAGGGCGTATACCTGATCGGGGTTGACGTTGGCATGGGGGAAGACCATGTCGAAGCCGGCGTCCACGGCCATGTTGATGTCGAAGGGGCTGACCTGGGGACGGGGACTGAGCATGTGCAGTACGGTACGGGTGGTCATGGCGACGAAAGCCTCTCGTTCAACGGTTGGATCGGATGGATTCGCGGGCCAGGGTGAATGCCTGGTCGTAATGGAGATAGACCGGGCGGTCCGTTTCCCGCATTTGGCGCAGCAAGCCCTGGTGGGCCCGGTATTTGAGGTTGCCGATGGCCAAGGCGCCGATGCCCACGGCCCCGGCCGGGGAGTCCTCCAGCGGCGCGCCGTCGGCCATGGGATCGATGCCGGCGATGCCGGGCGGCGGGACGGCGTTGACGTCGGCGGCCACCATCAGTTTGGGCGCCGCGGCCACCTGTTCTTCACTCAGCAACTGAATGCCGGCCGCGCCGGTGGCGAAGATCACCTCGGCCGTCGGCAGCAATTCCGGCAGTTTGTCGTTGCCTTCCCCGCGGATTCGGGTTTGCCCCTGTCCGAAAAACTCGTTGCACAGGTTGGCGATACGCTCCGACTTTTCCTTCTGCCGCCCCAGGATGGTGACGTCACAGCCGGCTTTGGCGCACAGCACCGCGGCGATCTGACCGACCGGGCCGGTGCCCGCCAGGATCAACACCCGGCGCCCGGCCAGTTCGGCGTCGAATTTGTCCCGGAGCTCCCGCTCGGCGGCCGCCACCATGGCGGCGGCGGTGGTGAAGGCGCCGGAAGGATCGGCCAGAACCGAGACTTCGAACGGCGGAACCATCGAGGCTTTGGCCTGCTCGAGCATCTTGATCGCCTGTTCCGGGCTGCGGCCGCCGATGAAGATGGCCGTGCGTTTGACGCCCGCCGGCCCCCGAGAGAAGATGGCATCCTGGACCAGGGCCTGGACTTCGTCTTCGGCGACGTTCACATAGGGCATGGTGACTTGCCAGCCGGCGTCCTGGGCCATGTTGACGTCGAAGGGGCTGAGGTTCTTCTCCGTGGTGAGCATGTGAAGGATGTACGGCTTTTCCATGACTGACCTGTTATCGTTGGGTTAGAGGGCAATCCGCAGACATAATCGTTCAATTATTGCTTCGAGCGTATGCAAAAACAAATTTTTCGCCTCTATCCGTCCCCCTTCGCCCAGGTGACCCTGGAAGGGCTGTATCTGGATCATCATCTGTACCGCTTGGGAACGGCGGACGAACCTTTCGTCTACGCCAATTTTCTTGCCAGTCTCGATGGCCGGATCGCCCTGGAGGATATTCACACCGGCCGGACCTATCTGCCCAAATCCCTGACCACGTCGGCGGATTTCCGCCTGTTCCTGGAGCTCGAGGCCCAGGCCGATTGCCTGATCACCCACGGCGGTTATTTACGGGCCTTGGCCGAGGGGCGTCTGGGCAACATCCTGCAGATCGGCGCCCATCCCCGCGGTGCCGACCTGGTCGACTGGCGGCGCCGCCACGGCCTGCCGCCGCAACCGGCGATCGCCATCGCCAGCGCTAGCCTGGATTTTATCATTCCCGAGTCGGTACGGCGCCACGGGCAGAAGGTCTATATCTTCACCGGCGAGGAGGCCGACCCGGTCAAGGTGGCGGCCTGGCGCCGGGAGGGATATCCGGTGATTTTCGCCGGCCGGGGGGAGATGGTGGAGGGCGGCCGGCTGATTCCCCTGCTCGGACGGCTCGGCTACCGCAGCCTCTACCTGATCGCCGGTCCCCGGATGCTGGACACGGTGGTGCGCTCCGGGCGTCTGCACCGTCTGTACCAGACCATCACCCACCAGTTGATGGGCGGGGAATTGTTCCGCACCCTGGTTCCCGGCCCCGAGCTGGGGCCGGCCGGTCATCTGACCCTCCGTTCCCTGTATTACGATCCCGCCGGCCCTGGTGGTGCCGGCCAATGGTTCGCTCAGTTCGACAGTCAGTAGCGCGCGGCTCGGCGCTCCGCTTCCCGGGCACCGGCGGAATCTCCTCGGCGGCGTCGGGCTTCGGCGATCAGGCGCCAGTTGCGCCGCAGAAGCGCCCGATCTCCGGTGGCCAGGCTGATGGATTTCTTCGCCAGTTCTTCCGCCAGTCCCGGCTGATCCTGTTGCAGGCGGATTCGGGCCAGTTCGTACCAGAGCCGGGGATGGTCGGGCTGGATTCGCAACGCCCGTTCCAGCCGGCTGGCCGCCCGTTCCAGTTCGCCGCGGCGCCGGTCGCTTTCCGCCTGTCGCATCAAGGCGACCACGGCGGGGGACGGCGGCTGGCGTCTCGCTTGCGGTGGCGGAGCCGGGGGCGGCGGAGGCGGTGGCTGCCTGCGGACTGGGGGCGGGGGTGTCACCGGCGCCGGTGCCGGCGGCGGTGGGTAATAAGGACCGGGCTGGGGCAGTGGGGCGAACAGCGGGTCGAGAGAGCAGCCGGTCAGAACGACCAACCAGGCCAAGAACAGCCGGCGCATCATGGCGTGGAGCCCTCCGGCCGGGATGGGGATTCCGTCGCGGTCGGGGGTTCAGCCGATCGCGGTACGGTCTGTGCCGGCGGCTGTGCTTTGGTTTCCGTCGGCAGCGGATGGCGGCGTTTGCCCTTGGGGCCGTAGTACATTCCCTGCAGGGTCATGAATCCCATGAACAGCGCGGCGGCAATCATGATCACCCAGAGCCGGTCCACGGGTTTGCCGAACACCCAGGCCGGGTTGATCAGCCCGGCCCCCAGGAACAACACCGAGAACAAAATGACCGCATGGATGGCGGCGATGGGCCACGGCGTTCCCACCTTGATGCCGAAGCCGAAATAGCTGGCCAGAAACAGGGCGGCACTGATGACGAACATGTAGAACGGCTTGGGCTCCTTCAGCCAGAACAGGAACCAGTCAGGCTTCAGCAACCCTACGACCATCAGGATCAAAGACAGGATCACCGCCGCCTGGAAGACGATCAGACCGATATCCTGCACCGCTTCTTGCATGGCTTCCCTCCTCCGAGTCGTCTTGTTTTAATTGTGTTTTCGCAGCTTAAGTCACTCGCCCTGGTGAAATCAACCGCCCCGATCCCCATCGCTGTCAGCGCCTGCCTGCTGGGCTGGGCGGTGCGTTACGACGGCCGGGACAAAGCGCACGCCGGTGTGCGCTCCCTGTTCGCCTCGGGTGAATTCGTGCCGGTGCCGGTGTGTCCCGAGGTGATGGCCGGTCTCGGCGTCCCTCGTCCCCCGGTCGAACTGGTGCAGGTGCGCGGATCGGTCCGGGCCCTGGGGGTGTCGGATCGGGCGCTGGACATGACCGGCCCGCTGATCCGTCAGGCCGTCCGCTGGTCGGCCCAGGCTTCGACCGTCGCCGGGCTGGTGTGCAAGAGCCGCTCTCCCAGTTGTGGGCTCGAGGTGGCGCTTCACGACCAGCCGGGGCGGGCGGTGGGAATGACCGAGGGGTTGTTCATCCAGGTCCTGCGCCGACGCCGGCCGAAACTGCCGATCGTCGAGGAGACGGCCCTGGCGGACCCGGAGCGGCGGGCGGCCTTTCTCGACCGGGTCAGGACTTTCGCTGCGGGTCGATGAAGCGCCAGCGTCCGAAACAGGCGGCCTGGCCGTGATAGTCGCCCCGTTCGTCCACCACGTTCCACACCACCGCCCCTTCGATCAGGAAGCGTCTGCCGTTGCGGGCGATGCGGATGCCGCGGTAATCGCTGATGTAGCCGTGGCGGCTCACCTGTTCCAGCAGTCGCCGGCGCTGGGCCTGTTGCGGGGTTTCGGCCGAGAGCCTGGAGGGCAGCCGGGTGAAGGTCTGCCAGTCCATGTCGAACAGGCGTTGGGCGGTCAGATTGGCGTAGTTGAACACCGGATCGTCCTCGACGCCGTGGGAGACCAGGGCGAAAGGGGCGTGATACAGCCGGCGGGCGGCGTCGACCGGATCCCGGGCGGCATCGATCAGTTCCCGGCCGGTCCAGCGGCGGTGGCTGAAACGCAGCCTTTCGGTGTGAAAGGCGAGAAAATCGTTGTCGGGCGCCGGTTCGGGAAGGCTCATAGGCGTTCCAGGGGCAGTTCCGTCTGAATGTGATTCTGCTCGCGATAATAACGGGCCACGATCAAAAACAGCAACGCGGTCACCGTCATGACGGCGGTGAAAAACCAAAAGTAGTCGGCCCCCTCGAGGCGGGCGGTCCCCTGCGGGGTGCGGAGGACGAAGTTCACCGCGCTGGTGAAGAGGTTGCCGGCTGCGACCGACAGCATATAGAAGGCCATGATGAAAGACTTCATGGTGTTGGGGGCCTGGGTGTAGGAAAATTCCAGGCAGGTGATCGAGACCATCACCTCGGCGGCGGTCAGAATGACATAGGCGAGAAGCTGCCAGGCGATGTGGGGCGTCTGGCCGGCGTCGATGCGTTCCTGGAGCCAGGCGGCCAAGGCGAAGGCCAGGCAGGTCACGAACAGGCCGGCGGCGATTTTGCGCAGCGGCGTCAGGGTGACGATCGTTTCCGCTTTGGGGTAGATCACGTGGGAGAACAGGGGGACCAGCGCCATGATGAGCAGGGGGTTGGCCGCCTGGATCTGGGAGGGCAGGATCTCGTGGCCCCAGAGCATCCGGTCCATCCGCTGGGCCTGCAGCACCCAGGAGGAGCCGGTCTGGTCGAACAAGGCCCAGAACATGGCGATGAACAGGTAGATCAGGCTCAGCCTGGCGACGGTTCTCCGGCCCTCCCGGCTCAGGATCTGGCGTAGAAACGCCATGCCCGTCGGCGGGATGTGGGCGTAACGGTAGCGGCCCAACCAGAAGATCAGGGTCGCCAGGGCCATGAGCACGCCGGGCACGGCGAAGGCGAGCCCCGGGCCGTGACGGTGCAACAGATAAGGGGTGATCAGCATGGCGGTGAAGGCGCCCAGGTTGATGGCGAAATAAAACCAGCCGAACGCCCGGCTGAGAAGATGACGGTTGCTGGCCCCGAACTGGTCCCCCAGATGGGCGGATACGCAGGGCTTGATGCCGCCGGCGCCGAGGGCGATCAGGGTTTGCCCCAGAAGCAGACCGGTTCGGGTGGCGTCGAGGGCGAGCACGAAGTGACCCAGGCAGTACACCAGGGACAATACGATGATGGTCCGGTATTTGCCCCATAGGCCGTCGGCGAGCAGGGCCCCCAGAACGGGGGTGAGATAGACCGCGGAGACGAACAGATGGAACCAGCCTTTGGCCTCCTCCGGCGTCATGGGATCCGGCCGGCCCAGTTCGTCGGCCAGATATTGGGTCATGAACACGACCAGGATGGCGCGCATGCCGTAATAACTGAAGCGTTCCGCCGCCTCGTTGGCGACGATGAAGGGAATCCCTGGCGGCATGTGGGAAATGGCCAGGGGGGCGATGCGGTATTTGGATTTCAACGGGACGGCTCCTGAACCGGTTTTGCCAGAGAGGGGAATTATACGCAGAGGCGGTGGTGGCGCAGCCTCTGGAAGCGGGACGGCGACCGTCCGGGGATGCCGGGCGCCG
>JALSGR010000018.1 GCA_026982635.1 Methylothermaceae bacterium
GCCGTTACGCCGCCGAAGTCCTGAGCCGGGCGCTGGACGAAGGACAGTTGTGCGGCTTCTACCAACCCAAGGTCCGGGTCGCCGACGCCGGGGTGGTCGGCGCCGAATACCTGGTGCGCTGGCGCCACCCCGAAGACGGCCTCGTCTTTCCCGATGCCTTCGTGCCCCTGGCCGAAGCCCATGGACTGATCGGCCGCTTGACCATGACCGTGCTCGACGACGCCCTCGGGCAACTGCACCTCTGGCGGCGGCAGGGCTTGGAGCTCACCGTCGCGGTCAACGTCTCGATGGCGGACCTCTCCCACCCCGGCTTCGCCGACCGCGTGCTCGACCTGTGCCACAGACACGGCATCGCTCCGGAACACCTGGTGCTGGAGGTGACCGAAAGCCGCCTGGAACGGAACCTGGCGGCGGTTCTGGAGGTGCTCGGTCGCCTGCGCCTCAACCGGCTGCGCCTGGCCATCGACGATTTCGGCACCGGCCACTCCTCCCTGACTCGACTCCGGGATCTACCCTTCGACGAACTGAAGATCGACCGCAGCTTCACCCACCGGGCCTGGCAGGACGACAAACGCCGCACCATCTTCGAAACCAGCCTGGAAATGGCTCGCCGGATGGGGCTGACGGTCGTCGCCGAAGGCGTGGAAGACGCTGAGGACTGGGATTACCTGAAGAACGTGGGCCACGACCTGCTGGCCCAGGGCTACCACATCGCCCGGCCGATGCCGGCGGACGCCTTTTCCGCATGGACGGCGGGCCGCTGACACGCTTTTCCCGCTCGCCCGGGAAGCCCGCCAAGCTTACCACCTTGTCTTTTCCCCTGCCCCTAAGTAACATGTTTTTCTTTCCCATCTCTCCAGGACAAGGATTTCACCCATGATCCAAGGCAGCATCGTTGCGCTGGTCACCCCCATGAATCCCGACGGCAGCCTGGACGAAGCCGGCCTGCGGGCGTTGGTGGACTGGCACGTCGAACAGGGCACGGACGCCATCGTCGCCGTCGGCACCACGGGGGAGTCGGCCACCCTGGACGCCGAGGAGCATTGCCGGGTGATCCGCTGGACCGTGGAGCAGGCCGGCGGCCGCATTCCGATCATCGCCGGCACCGGTTCCAACTGCACCCGGGAAGCGATCGAGCTGACCCGGGAGGCTGCCACTGCCGGCGCCGATGCCTGCCTGCTGGTCACGCCCTATTACAACAAACCGACCCAGGAGGGGCTGTACCGCCACTACCGCGCCATCGCCGAAGCGGTCGCCATTCCCCAGATTCTCTACAACGTCCCGGGACGCACCGCTTGTGACCTGTTGCCCGAGACGGTGGCCCGCCTGGCACGGATCGACAACATCGTCGGCATCAAGGAAGCTTCCGCCGACACCCCCGCCAGAGCCCGGGAAATCCACGATCTCTGTCCCGATTTCCCGATCTATTCCGGCGACGACGCCACCGCCCGCCAGGTTTGTCTCGAAGGCGGCGCCGGGGTGATTTCCGTGACCGCCAACGTGGCACCGCGTCAGATGCACGACATGATCGCCGCCGCGCTGGCCGGGGACCGGGACCGGGCCGAGGCCCTGGACGCCCCCCTGGCACCGCTCCACCGCGCCCTGTTCCTGGAATCCAACCCCATTCCGGTCAAATGGGCGCTCCATGCCATGGGTAAGATTCCCGACGGCATCCGCCTGCCCCTCACCTGGTTGTCACCCTCCCATCGGTCGGAAGTACGCGCCGCCCTGACCCAGGCGGGCATCCTCTGAGCCTATGGGTCGGTTGTGCTGGCTGCTGGCGGCGGTGCTGACGGGCTGCGCCTGGCTGGTGCCGGACAAGGAAAAGGAATACCTGCACCACGCCCGCCAGCTTCCCCCCCTCCGGATTCCGGAAAGCGCCCCCCAGACTCCCCGGCTGGAGGCACTCGGGCCGGCACCCGCCGTGCCGACCAGGCCGCCGCCGCCCCTGGCGCCTCCCCAAGTGGGCAAAGCGCCCTTCATCGAGCTGCCTCGCCCCTTTTCCCAGGCCTGGGTCAGCGCCATCGAGGCTCTGAACCGGGAACGCTTGGAGATCACCGACCGTGATCCGCGCCGCGGAGTGCTGCGCTTCTTTCATTCGGAAGCCGAAGCGGAACTGGCCCGCGATCGCGGCATGTGGGAAGATCTCCTCTATTTCTTCGGCCAAGGCGCTAGGCTGCGCGAGCACGAATACCAACTGGTGCTGCAACCGGCCGGGGACGAAAAAACCCGTCTGTATCTCTTCGACGCCGCAGGACGTCCCCTGACGGACGCCGAGGCGATGAAGCTGCTGAAACGTCTGCAACACGCCCTCGAAAGCGACGATTCCCCATGACCGTACTGCAACTGCCCGGCCCCGCCGCCCTGTCCCCGTTCCGCCGCGACAAACTGCTGGAGGCGCTGCGACGCCGCATCCCCACGGTCACCGGGGTGACGGCCCGTTACGTCCACTATCTCGAATGCCGGCGCCCCCTCGACCGGACCGAACTCGACCGGCTCGAGCGGCTGCTCGCCTACGGACCCCCGGCGAATCGGAATTTCACCGGCCAGCATTTCTGGGTCCTCCCCCGCCCCGGCACCCTCTCCCCCTGGTCGAGCAAGGCGACCGACATCCTCCATACCTGCGGTCTGGAAGCGGTCGAGCGCATCGAGCGCGGCGTCGAATATTGCCTCGCCGCCGCCGAGCCGCTGCAAAACCGAAAGCAAGACCTGGAACCCCTTTACGACCGCATGACCCAGGTGCTGCTGGCCGAAGGGGAATCCGTGGAAATCTTCAGCCATCTACCGCCGGCACCGCTGGTCTTCGTACCGCTTCTGAGCGAAGGGCGCGCCGCCCTGGAACGGGCCAACCGGGAACTGGGGCTGGCCCTGTCGGACGATGAAATCGATTATCTGGCGGCGCGGTTTACCGAACTGGGGCGGGATCCCAGCGACGCCGAGCTGATGATGTTCGCCCAGGCCAATTCCGAGCACTGTCGCCACAAGATCTTCAACGCCCGCTGGACCATCGACGGCCAGCCCCGGTCCCATTCCCTGTTCCAGATGATCCATCACACTTTCGAGAAGAGTCCGGCGGGAATCCTGTCGGCCTACAAGGACAACGCCGCGGTCATCGAGGGCCCGGACACCGCCGTGTTTCTGCGCGACGAGGAAGGCGTCTACCGCTACCGCCGGGAACCGGCCCACATTCTGATGAAGGTGGAAACCCACAACCACCCCACCGCCATCTCGCCGGACCCGGGCGCGGCCACCGGCGCCGGCGGAGAAATCCGCGACGAGGGCGCCACCGGTCGGGGCGGCTACCCCAAGGCGGGGCTGACCGGCTTTTCCGTCTCCCACTTGCGCATTCCCGACTTTCTCCAGCCGTGGGAGGCGCAGGACCCGGGCAGACCGGGACGGATCGTCTCGGCCCTGGACATCATGCTCGAAGGTCCCATCGGGGCGGCGCGGTTCAACAACGAATTCGGCCGACCCAATCTGGCCGGTTACTTCCGCACCTTCGAACAGGCGGTACCGGAAACCGGCGGCCGGGAATGGCGCGGCTACCACAAGCCGATCATGCTCGCCGGCGGCATGGGCAACATCCGCGACCGGCACATCGAAAAACGGGAAATCCTACCCGGCGCCTTGATCATCGTCCTCGGCGGTCCCGCCATGCTCATCGGGCTGGGGGGCGGCGCCGCCTCTTCCCAAGCCTCCGGGGAGACGGCCGAGGAGCTGGATTTCGCCTCGGTCCAGCGCGCCAACCCCGAGATGCAGCGCCGCTGTCAGGAAGTCATCGAACACTGCCGGGCCCTGGGAGAGGACAACCCCATTCTCTCGGTCCACGACGTGGGCGCCGGCGGCCTTTCCAACGCGGTGCCGGAGATCATCCACGACTGGTCCCGGGGGGGCAAATTCGAACTGCGCCAGATTCCCTGCGCCGACACCAGCCTGTCGCCGATGCAGATCTGGTGCAACGAATCCCAGGAACGCTACGTCGTCGCCATTCACCCCGGCAGCCTGCCCGCGTTCGAGGCCATCTGCGCCCGGGAGCGCTGTCCCATGGCGGTGATCGGCTGCGCCACCGGGCGGGAGGTTCTCCGGGTTCACGACAAACGGTTCGACAACTACCCGGTGGACATCCCGATGGATCTGCTGTTCGGCAAACCGCCGAAAATGCACCGGGACGTCACCCATACGGCACCGCGCATCCCGGTGACCGACATCGGCGCCATCGACTGGCACGAGACCGTCACTCGGGTGCTGCGCTTTCCCGCCGTCGCCAGCAAAAGCTTCCTGATCACCATCGGCGACCGTTCCGTCACCGGCCTGGTGACCCGTGACCAGATGGTGGGCCCGTGGCAGGTGCCGGTCAGCGACGTAGCCGTGACCGCTTCCGGGTTCCAAGGTGTGACTGGCGAGGCCATGGCGATGGGAGAACGCACCCCGGTGGCGGTGCTCGACGCCCCGGCGGCCGGCCGCCTGGCGGTCGGCGAAGCGTTGACCAACATCGCGGCCGCCGCCATCGCCGATTTGGGGGACGTCAAGCTCTCGGCCAACTGGATGGCCGCCTGCGGCCATCCGGGGGAAGACGCCGCCCTGTTCGACACGGTGCGAGCGGTGGCCATGGAACTGTGCCCGGCCCTGGGAATCGCCATTCCGGTGGGTAAGGATTCGCTGTCCATGAAAACCGTCTGGCGCGACGACCAGGGGGAAAAGAGCATGACCGCCCCCGTCTCCCTGATCGTGTCCGCCTTCGCCCCGGTAGTGGACGTCCGCCGCACCCTGACGCCCCAGTTGCGCACCGAGACGGAAACCATCCTACTGCTGATCGACCTCGGCCGGGGACGCCACCGCCTGGGCGGCTCGGTATTGGCCCAGGTCTACGACGGCCTGAGCCTGGAAATCCGTCCGGAAGCGCCGGACCTCGACGATCCGGCCCTGTTCAAGTCCTTCTTCGCCGCCGTCCAGCGGCTGAATCGAGACGGGCTGCTACTCGCCTACCACGACCGTTCCGACGGCGGCTTGCTGGCCACCCTCGGAGAAATGGCCTTCGCCGGCCGCTGCGGCCTCGACATCGATCTCTCCCCCCTGGGGGAGAATCCGCTGGCCGCCCTGTTCTGCGAAGAACTGGGGGCGGTGATCCAGGTCCGGCGCCGGCAGGTGTCCGAGGTCGAAGCCGTACTGGCCGAACACGGACTGGCGGACTGCAGCCACCGCATCGGCACGCCGACCACCGACGGCCGAGTGACGTTCCGTCACCGGGACCGGATCCTCTTCACCGCTCCCCGGGCCGAGCTGCAACAGACCTGGGCCGAGACCAGCTACCGCATCCAGGCACTGCGGGACAATCCCGACTGCGCCCGCCAGGAGTTCGAAGCCATCGCCGCCGACGATCCCGGCCTCCACGCCCGTCTCCGCTTCGATCCGGCCGAGGACGTCGCCGCCCCCTTCGTTCGTGGCAAACGGCCCAAAGTGGCGATTCTGCGGGAACAGGGGGTCAACGGCCATGTGGAAATGGCCGCCGCCTTCGACCGGGCCGGCTTCGAGGCCGTGGACGTCCACATGACCGACCTGCTCTCCGGACGCCGGGACCTGGATGAATTCGTCGGGCTGGCCGCCTGTGGGGGATTTTCCTACGGCGACGTGCTCGGCGCCGGCGCCGGCTGGGCCGCATCCATTCTGTTCAATCCGAAAGCCCGGGAAATCTTCGCGCGTTTCTTCCAGCGCGAAGACACCTTCGGCCTTGGGGTCTGCAACGGCTGCCAGATGCTGGCCCAGCTCCGGGAACTGATTCCCGGAACCGACCACTGGCCCCGCTTCGAACGCAACCTGTCCGAACAGTTCGAGGCCCGCCTGTCGCTGGTGGCGGTCCTGCCTTCCCCTTCCATTCTGCTGCAGGGCATGGAAGGATCGATCCTGCCGGTCGCCGTGGCCCACGGCGAAGGGCGGGCCGAATTCGGACAGGATCGGGATCCCCGCCAGGCGATCGACGCCGG
>JALSGR010000019.1 GCA_026982635.1 Methylothermaceae bacterium
GGCGGTGTGGACGGGGCCATTCATCGTGCCGCCGGGCCTCGATTGTTGGAGGAGTGCCGCCGGCTCGGCGGCTGTCCCACCGGTGGGGCCAAGGCGACCAAGGGTTACGATCTGCCGGCCAAGTACGTGTTCCATGCCGTGGGGCCGGTATGGCACGGCGGGGACCGGGGGGAGGATGAACTGCTCGCCTCCTGCTACCGTGAATGTATGCGCCTGGCCAAGGAATACGGCGTCAGGACCATCGCCTTTCCGGCGATTTCCTGCGGAGTCTATCGTTTTCCCCCGGAACGGGCGGCGCGGATCGCCATTGGCACCCTTCGCGAATGCCTGCGGGACGATCCCCAGATCGAGACCGTCTATCTGGTGTGTTTCGACGACGAGGTCTATCGCGCCTATCGGCGCGGTCTGGAGGAGGAAGGCATTCATGGTGATTGAGCCGCCACAACGCCGCCAGGCCGAGCGGCTACTGCGCTTCGTCGATGCCGCTCCCAGTCCCTGGCACGCCGCCGCGACCCTGGGGGAGTGGCTGGAAACGGAAGGGTTTCACCGTCTCGACGAAGCCGATCCCTGGCGGTTGGAACCGGAAGGCCGTTACTATCTGGTGCGGGACGACTCCTCCCTGGTCGCCTTTTCCGTCGGCCAGGCGCCGCTGGAGCAGGCGGGCTTTCGCATCGTCGGCGCCCATACCGATTCCCCCGGCCTGCGTCTCAAGCCCAACGCCCCTCATGCCGCCGATCCCCTGATGCGGCTGGGGGTGGAAGTCTATGGCAGTCCGATTCTCGCCACTTGGACCGACCGGGATCTCAGTTTGGCCGGGCGGGTGGCCTTGCGCTGCGAACCGCCGGCGGTCTGCCTGGTGGATTTCGAGACGCCGCTGTTGCGGCTCCCCAATCTGGCGATTCACATGAACCGCAAAGTCAACGAAGAGGGGCTCCGGCTGGACAAGCAGAAGGAATTGCCCCTGCTGCTGGCGGCGCTGCGGGAGGATCTGCCGCCCTCCCGGTATTTCCGCCGCCTCCTGGCCGAACGTCTCGATTGCGATCCCGAAGCCATTCTGAGTTGGGAGCTGAACGTCTATGACACTCAGAAGGGAAGCTTCTGGGGCCCGGCGCAGGAATTTGTCGCCAGTGCCCGGCTCGACAACCTGGCTTCGTGTCATGCGGCGGTATCGGCTTTGATCGCCACGGAGGAAAATGATGCCACCTGCGTCTGCGCGCTGTTCGATCACGAGGAGGTCGGTTCGGAGAGCTTCAAGGGGGCGGCGGGCGCGTTGCTGCAGGACTGTCTGGTGCGGATCGGCGCCGCCCTGGGGCTGGACGTCCCGGCACGCCACCGGGCCCTGGCCGCCAGCCTGTTGCTGAGCGCCGACATGGCCCACGCCTATCATCCCAATTTCCCTTGGGGATACGACGAGCATCACAAAGTGACCGTCAACGGCGGTCCGGTGATCAAGACCAACGCCAATCTGCGCTATACCGGCGATGTTTTCGCCGAGGCCCTATTCATCGGCTGGTGCGAGGAAGCTGGAGTCCCCTGGCAGCGTTACGTCCATCGCAGCGACCTTCCCTGTGGTTCCACCATCGGTCCGCTGGTTTCCGCCCGCCTCGGGCTGCGCAGCCTCGACATCGGCAATCCGTTGTGGGCCATGCACAGTGTCCGCGAGAGCGCCGGCGTGCTCGACCATGCCTGGCTGACCGCGGTGCTGGAGCGGTTCTTCGCCTGTCCCCGCTTGCCGGTCGGCGCTTGACGGATCAGGGCGTCTTCCGGCGGCGCAGCAACCCGTAGGCCAGCAGGCCGGCGGCGTCCGCCGCCAGATCCCCGAGGGAGGCGCTGCGGTAGTCGGTGTGATATTGCAGCGCTTCGATCATCAGCCCCAGGGTGAACAGGGAAAGGACGTTGACCCAGTCGTACCGCCGTCCGGGAAGCGCCCGGTCCGCCAGCAGGGCCAGCACTAGAAAAGCGGCGGCATGGGCGATCTTGTCGTTGAGGTGGAAGTCGAGATCGGGCCCGGACGGCAGCAGGGCGGCCAGGGGGACCAGGCCCAGGTACAGCGCCAGCGCTAAGCGCCAGAGGACGGTCACGGTGGGGATTTGTCCAATTGCCGCTGGCGAAGCTGCATCAGGGCGTAGACCGATGCCAGGTGGGGCACTGGCACACCTTCGCGACGGGCGGCGCGCACCGCGTTGCCTAGAATGGCCTCGGTTTCCATGGGACGCCCGGCCTCGAAGTCCAGCAGCATGCTGGTCTTGTAGGGCGGCATCTTGCGGGTGTCTTCGATGTTGCGATCGACGACGTCTTCCGGAAGCGGGTGACCCGAGGCGGCGGCGATGGCGCAGACTTCACTCATCAAGGTGCGGACGAAAGGCTCCTGGGATTGGAGGATGTCGGAAGTGTACAGACCGCCGGACAGGACCGACAAGGGATTGAAGGGAGCGTTCCAGACGCATTTGCGCCAGCGGGCGGCGACGATGTCGGCCGTCGCTTTGGCGCGGACGCCGGTCTGGGTGAAGGCGGCGCACAGGGATTCGACCCGGGGGCTGACGCCGGCGGGATAGTCGCCGAACATCAGATTGCCGTATGCTTGATGCCAGACCTGTCCCGGCGCGGTCCGGCTGACGCAGACGAACGCCAGCCCCGAGATCAATTCGTGATCGGGGAAGGCTTCGGCGATCTCGTCTTCGATTTCGACCCCGTTCTGGATCAAGACGATGGCGGTATTCGGTCCCACGGCGTCGCGAATCAGGGCGGCGCGGTCGATGTGGGGCAGCACTTTGGTGCAGAGCACCACGTAGTCCGGGGGTGAGGCGACTTCGGCAGCGCTGCGGTACACGGCCGCGGGTTGGAAAGTCCACTCGCCCAGGGGGCTGCGGACGTGAATCCCGGCGCGTTGCACCGTTTCGTGGTCGCTGCGGCTCACCACCGCCACCTCGGCGCCGGCCTTGGCCAGCAGGGCGCCGTAGAAGCCGCCCACCGCCCCGGTGCCGACGATCAATGCTTTCATGGTCGTTGCTCCAGGAATTGTTTGAGAAACGGAATGGTCAGTTTGCGTTTCGCCGCCAACGTGGCCCGGTCGAGCTGTTCCAGCAGGCGCCACAGGGAGGGCAAGTCGCGTGGATAGTGGGTCAGCAGGAACCGGGCCACCTGGGGGCTCAGCTCCAGGCCCAGGTGCCGGGCCCGCAGCCGCAGGGCGGCGAGCTTGTCCGCGTCGTCTAGCGGCTTGAGCTGCAGGGTGAGCCCCCAGGCCAGGCGGGTACGCAGATCCGCCAGCCGGATCGGCAGCCGGGCGGGCGGACAGCGGCCGGCGGCCAGCAGACGGCGCCCCTGATCGCTGAGGCGGTTGAAGCAGTGGAACAGCGCCTGCTCCCAGGCGGGATCGCCGGCGATGACGTGGACGTCGTCAATGCAGAGCAGATCCACCTGTTCCAGTCCTTCCAGCAAAGCCGGGTCGTGGCGGCGGAAGCGGGCCAGGGGGAGATAGCCGACCCGCCGCCCGCGCCGATGGGCGGTGTGGCAACAGGCCTGAAGCAGATGGGTCTTTCCGCTGCCCGGCTCACCCCAGAGGTAAAGATAGCGTTCCCCCTCACCCTCGGCCCAGCGTTGCAGAGCGAGCACCACTTCGCGATTGACGCCGCTGTGGTAGTGGGCGAAGCGGAACTGTTCCGGAAGGTTGAGCTGCAGGGGCAGCTGGGCCGGCATCGGATCAGACCCCGGCGTCCTTGAGGGCGATGGCGGCCCGGGCCAGGCGGCGCCCCAGGCACAGGCACAGACGTTTTTCCTCCTCGCTCAGGGCTGGATTGTCCTCGCCGGAAAGGTGGCTGGGACCGTAAGGGGTGCCCCCGGTTCGGGTTTCCAGCAGGGCGGTCTCCCGCGACGGAATCCCGACGATCACCATGCCGTGGTGCAGCAGCGGCATCATCATCGAGATCAGGGTGGTCTCGTGGCCGCCGTGCATGCTGGAGGTGGTGGTGAATACCCCGGCCGGTTTCCCCGCCAGCCCCCCGGAAAACCAGATGGAACTGGTCTGATCAATGAAATGTTTCAGGGGCGCGGCCATGTTGCCGAAGTGGGTCGGACTGCCCAGGGCCAGGCCGTCGCAGGTAGCCAGATCCTCGAGGGTGGCGTAGGGCGGGCCGTCGCCGGGAATCGCATCCTCGACCGCCTCGCAGACCGGCGACACTTCCGGCACGGTGCGGACCTTGGCCACCGCCCCCTCGACGCTTTCCACCCCCCGGGCGATCACGTCGGCCATCCGGGCGGTAGCTCCGTAACGACTGTAGTACAGCACCAGGATTTCAATCATGATTGCAGGATCTCCAGCACCTTCTCCGGCGGCCGGCCGATGGCGGCTCGGTCGCCGACGATCACGATGGGGCGCTCGATCAAGATAGGATGTTCCGCCATGGCCCGGATCAGGGTTTCACGATCCAGGCCGGGATCGTCTAGCCCCAGTTCCCGGTAGATTTTTTCCTTGGTGCGCATCAGCCCGCGCGGGTCCTCCAGACCCAGTTTGGCCAGGATGGCTTCCAGTCGTTCCGGCGTCGGCGGTGTTTTGAGGTATTCCACGATTTCGGGCTCGATGCCCCGTTCCCGCAACAACGCTAGGGTAGCGCGGGACTTGCTGCAGCGGGGGTTGTGATACAGGATGACTTCCATAGGATTTCACCGTCGGTGACAGGAGGCAGTATGGTAAACTGTTTCCTGGATTTTGGCACCCGGTCAATCCATAACCCTTTGATTCTTTAAGGGCAACCCCCCGAGCGTTTTCCATGAGCCAACCTGCGGAGGTCGTTCTCCCCCCCAAGTTGCCGCCCCATTCCATCCAGGCCGAACAGTCGGTCCTCGGTGGGCTTCTGCTGGACGGCGACGCGTGGGAGCGGGTCGCCGACCGGATCGACGAATCGGACTTCTACCGCAAGGAGCACCGCCTGATCTTCCGGGCCATCCGGGAGCTGGCCGAGGACGGCCGGCCCTGCGACGTGGTGACGGTGTCGGAGCTTCTGGAGCAAAGGGGGCAGCTCAAGGAGATCGGAGGGCTGACCTATCTCACCTCCCTGGCGGAGGCGACTCCCAGCGCCGCCAACATCGCCGCCTACGCCGACATCGTCCGCGAGCGCGCCATCTTGCGGCAGCTGGCCCACGTGGGCACCGAGATCGCCGATTCCGCCTTCCATCCGGAAGGCCGTTCCGTCGACGTCCTGCTCGAGACCGCCGAGCAGAAGGTGTTCCACATTTCCGACCAGCGTCAGCGCGGCGACGGCGGCTTCAAGCCGATCAAGGGCGTGCTCGCCAAAGCGGTGGACCGGATCCAGGAGCTGTACGAAAGGGGCGGCAGCGTCACCGGAGTCAGCACCGGCTTCGTCGATCTCGACCAGATGACCGCCGGCCTGCAGCCGGCCGATCTCATCATCGTCGCCGGCCGGCCCAGTATGGGGAAGACCAGTTTCGCCATGAACATCGCCGAGAACGTGGCGATCAAGGAGCAGAAGCCGGTGGCGGTGTTCAGCATGGAGATGCCGGCCGAGCACTTGGCCATGCGGATGATGTCGTCCCTCGGGCGCATCGACCAGCACCGCCTGCGCATCGGTCAGCTCGAGGACGACGAATGGCCGCGAATGACCTCGGCCATCAACATCCTCGCCAACGCCAAGCTGTTCATCGACGACACCCCCGCCTTGACGCCCACCGAATTGCGGGCCCGCTGCCGTCGGCTGGTGCGCGAGCACGGGGAATTGGGATTGGTGGTCGTCGACTATCTGCAGTTGATGCAGTGCCCGGGGGCGGGGGAGAACCGCACCGCCGAGATCTCGGAAATCTCCCGCGGCCTCAAGGCGTTGGCCAAGGAATTGAACGTTCCGGTCATCGCCCTGTCCCAGCTCAACCGCAACCT
>JALSGR010000020.1 GCA_026982635.1 Methylothermaceae bacterium
ACGCTCACGATTGCGTCTTGTGCCGTGTGATGCGCGCCATGGCCTTCAGCGGCCTGGGGGCGGCCATCGGTGGTTTCGGCGCCCTGTACCTGTTCGGTGCCAGCCGTGAGATCGCCCTCATGGCCGCTGTGGCCGGCGCGGCGATATTGGTGTTCGGCTTAGCGCGGCCCAAGCGTTAGAACCAACGTTCGAGCCAGCGGGGTAGGGGAGCCGGCGAGGGCCGGGGCGGCCGGTGACAGGGGGCGACCTGTTCCGGAGCCGAACCGCGGATGAAGGGAAACCGCTGCGCCCCCGGGCAGTCGGCATCGGCGCGCCATCCCGTCTTCGGGTCGATCCAGACCCATTCCACTTCCTCGGGGGGGGGCAAGGTCAGGGGTTCCCGGGAGATCCGGCCGAACAATCGGGCCCAGATTTGCAGTGCGCCCGTGGCGCCGGTCAGGCGGGTGGGGCGGTTGTCGTCGCGGCCGATCCAGGTTACCGCCAGGTAATCGCCGCTGAAACCGGCGAACCAGCTGTCCCGCAGATCGTTGGTGGTGCCGGTTTTGCCGGCCACCTTCAAGTGGTCGGGCAGGACGCGGTAGGCGCTGCGTGCGGTGCCGCTACGCACGACTTCTTCCAGGATGGTGTCGAGCAGATAGACCGGGGCGCTGTCGATGGTTTGGCGTAGGGACAGCGGATAGCGCTGCAGAGGTGTGCCATCGTTGGACAGTACCGCATGGATGGCGCGGAGCGGCATGGCGAAACCCTGGTTGGCCAGGGTCTGATACATCTGGGTCACTTCCAGCACCGTCATTTCCGTCGCGCCCAGCAGCATCGACGGATAAAGCTTCAGCGGCCGACGGACCCCCAGTTGGCGTATGGTGCGAGCCACATGGGCCAGCCCCACATCCATCCCCAGGTGGACCGTGGCCAGGTTGTAGGAATGCACCAACGCCTGATACAGCGGGACTTGGCCGTGACTTTTGCGATCGTAGTTGTGCGGCTTCCAGTAGGTGCCGTCGTGATTGTGGATCCGGACTGGGGTGTCGGGCAGCGGGGTGATCAGGGTATAGCGTTCCGGTTGCATCAGCGCGGTCAGATAGACCGCCGGTTTTATCAGCGAACCGATGGGGCGCGCGCTGTCCAGAGCGCGGTTGAGGCCGGCCTGCCTGGGGTCGCGGCCGCCCACCAGCGCGACGATCTCCCCGCTGCTGCGCCGAGTCACGACGGTGGCGGTTTCCAGGCGTGACGTTCGATAGCCTTTCTCCAGCCGGGGGACGATGCGGGACACCGTGCGCTCCAGGGCGTCTTGGACCCGGATGTCGAGGGTGGTGAAGATCTTCAGTCCTTCGGAGGTCAGCGCCTCTTCCGGGTATTCCAGGCTCAGTTGACGCCGGACCAGTTCCAGGAAAGCGGGATAACGGGCGCTGGGGCGGTGGAAGTAGGGCGTGACGTCCAGGGGCTGGCGCTTGGCCCGGCGCCAGGTTCTGTCGTCGATGATGCCCTGCCGGTGCAGGATGTCCAGGACCAGGTTGCGCCGTTTCAGGGCCCGTTCGGGATGACGGCGTGGATTGTAGTAGATCGGCCCCCGCACCAGCCCGACCAGCAGGGCGATGTGATGGATCTGGAGTTCGTTCAGGTTGCGGCTGAAGTAATACTCGCTGGCCAGCCCGAAACCGTGGATGGCGCGCGCGCCGTCCTGGCCCAGGTAGATCTCGTTAAGATAGGCTTCGAGAATGGCATCCTTGTCGTAGCGTGCCTCCAGGATCAACGCCATCAGAGCCTCGTTGATCTTGCGCGCCAGGCTTCTTTCCGGCGAGAGAAAGAAATTCTTCACCAACTGCTGGGTCAGGGTGCTGCCGCCCTGGACGATGCGGCCGGCCCGAATGTCGGCCCAGACGGCCCTGGCGATGGCCCGGGGCGAGAGGCCGAAGTGATGGTAGAAGTCTCGGTCCTCCATGGCCAGCAGCGTTTGGATGAGCAGCGGGGGGACTTCGTCCAGCCGGACCAGAATGCGGTCTTCCTTGCGGCCGGGATAGAAGCTGCCGATCTGCACCGGGTCGAGGCGCAGGATCGCCAGTTGGCGGCGCCGCTCCAGATCCTTCAGATCGACGATACGGTCGCCACGAAAGCGCAGGCGGACTTTGTGGCTGGGTTCGGGGCCGTCGGCGAATCGGAACGCCCGGGTTCGGACCACCAGATCCCTGCCGTGGCGATAATAGGTGGCCTGGCTGGACAGGTGCCGGTCCCGCCGGTAGTTGAGCAGCCCGAGGATGTGCTCCAGCTGTTTCTGTGACAGGTTCAGTCCGGCGTACAGTTCCAGGGCTTCGGCATAGACGTTGGCGGGGAGCGCCCAGCGCCTGCCTTCGAACTGACGGCGCACGTGGTAGTCCAGATAACCGAGATAGACCGCCAGGCAGAACAGGGCGATTCCCAGTCCCCATCCCAACGTTCTGATCAGCCATGTTTTCACGGGGCCGGGCCGATGTCGTTTCGTCCGGCGCTTGCGAGAGGATTTCGTCATCCGTTATTGGTGGAACAGAGGTGGGTTGTTTTCGTGAGATTTCAGACGATCCAGGGGAAAGATATTGCAGGGAAGCAGCTCGGTTTGTGGTTTGCCGAGTAGAAAACCCTGGACGTAATCGACCCCCATCCGATCGAGTAGTTGCAGCACCTCGGTGGACTCGACGTATTCGGCGATCACTTTCTTGCCCAGGGTGTGGGCGATTTCCACCATGGCGCGGACCAATACCCGGTCGGTGGCGTCGTCGGAAAGATTCTGCACGAACTGTCCGTCGATCTTGATGTAGTCCACCGGGATGTTCTTGAGGTACTCGAAGGAATTGAAGCCGGTGCCGAAATCGTCGAGGGCGAAGCTGCAGCCGAGGGCGTGCAGTTTGGCGATCATGGCGCGGGTCTGGGCGAAGTTGGCGATCGCCGCGGTCTCGGTGATCTCGAAGATCAGCCGTTTGGGGGAGACCCAGCTCGTCTGTAGCTTGTCTTCGAGAAACGGCAGCAATTGGGAGTTGTGGAAAGCGTGACCGGACAGGTTGACGGTCAGGGTGAGATGGGCCTGGTCGTGGGGCAGGGTGGCGAGGAAATCGATGACGTGGTCGATCACCCACATGTCGATACTGTGGATCAGGCCCATGCGTTCCGCCACGGGAATGAAGACGTCCGGCGTGTAGGTCTGCCCTTCGGCGTCCCGCATCCGGAGCAGCACTTCGTAGTGGCTGACCAGGCCGTCGTTGAGGCGGACGACCGGTTGGAACACCAGGAAGAAAAGCCCTTCTTTCAGGGCTTCCCGCAATTTCGGCACCCAGCGGACGTCGTTGAAGTGAGTCGCTGCCATGTCCTTCGGGTCGTACAGATTCACCAGGTTGCGGCCGTGGGTCTTGGCGATGAAACAGGCCTGGTGGGCTTCGGCGATCAATTCGTTGGGGTGGTGGATGTGGCGCGCCGGGGTCAGCAGGGTGATGCCGATGCTGATGGAAATATGATAGCAGTCGTTGGCGGTCAGGAAGCGGAATTCGTTGACCGCGGTGCGGATGGCCTCGGCGACTTGCAGGGCCCGCTCGCGGTCGGCCTGGGGCAGGAACAGACAGAACTCGTCGGCGCCGATGCGGGCGACGATGTTTTTGCCCGACAGGGTTTGGCGGATCAGATTGACCAGCTCCACCAGCAGGCGGTCACCGGTGTCGTGTCCCTCCAGATCGTTGATCACGTTGAAACGGTCGATGTCGATGTAGAGCAGGGCGCTTTCCTGTTTGTAGGCCTGGCAGTGATGGATGGCCAGTTGTAGCGTCTGTTCCAGGCTGCGGCGGTTGCCGACGCCGGTCAGTTCGTCGTGGAGGACCAGGTATTTGAGACGGGCTTCCAGGATCTTGTGTTCGGCCAGTTCGGTCAAGGTCCGTTCCTGCTGGATCCGGGTTCTATCGCGCTCCTGTTTCAATACCAGGGCAAGCTCGATCAGGGGCAGGAACCAGGGGGGCTGGAGGGGCTGGAGGGGGCGTTCCACCCGGATGACACCACAGCCGCGCAAGGAATCGAGTTCGGCTGCCACAGCGTCGTCGGCGGTTTTCGGATCGACCAGAACGATGATCGGCACCCGGAAGTCGCTGTCCTCGCTGGCGAGGGACTGGCAAAGTTCGACGACGGGGCAGTCGGGAAGGGCGACGTTCAGGATCAGCAGGCCGAGGTGGTCGAATTTTTCCTGAAACTGCTTCAGCAGGTGGCGCAATTCCGCGCCGTCGGTCGCGGTGTGCAGGTTGGTGATGCCGTTCCCACTCAGGATGCGCTGGATTTCCTGAAGCTGATGGCGGTCGGGCTCGGCGATGACGATGTGTTTTGCTTCGCTGTCTTCGGTGGACGTCATGAGCCGGTTTCAAGCAGGGGGCATTTGTTATCGTACAACCTATCGCCTATTTTTAAGGCAGGCAACGTTTTTGTTGTTTTATGGATACCATTATGGCAAATACGGCGACAACCGGCGATTTTTCCCGAAGCACGGAAATCGACATGGGAGTCCTGCTGACGGGGGATGTGCGCCTGGCCTCGCCGCCGGAGATTTTCCTCAGGATCAGCCGAATCATCGAAGACCCCCGTAAGACGGTGCACGACGCCGAACGGGTGATCGAGCACGATCCCGCCTTGGCGGCCCGTCTGTTGCGCCTGGTCAACAGCGCCTTTTACGGCTTCCCTCGCCGCATCGTCTCCATTTCCCACGCCGTGTCCCTGATCGGTCTGAAGGAGTTGCGGGATCTGGTTCTGGCGACCGTGGTCGTCGAGCGTTTCGGCAGGCTGCCGGTCCGATCGATGTCGATGCGGGAATTCTGGCGCATCAGCGTCCGCGGCGCGCTGCTGGCCAGGGAATTGAGCAAGGCGTTTGCCGGGATGGAATCGATGTTCGTTTGCGGCTTGCTCCACGAAGTCGGCCGCCTGGTGATTTATGCCCGTATTCCCGAACTGGCCCGGGCGGCCCTGCTGTTGGCCGAGGCGGAGAGCCTGGAGGAAAGGATCGCCGAGAGGCGGACCTATGGTTTCGATCATTATCAACTGGGGGCCGAATTGCTGCGGCGATGGCAGTTGCCGGCGGTGGTGGTGGCCACCTTGCGGCATCACGGACGGCCCGCCGGGGCCGGTGGTTTTTCCCGGGAAACGGCCCTGGTCACCTTGGCGCTGCTCGTTGCCATCGAGGATCTGAGCGCGGTCCAGGCGTCGCAACGCCCCGATCTGGGAGAATTGATGGACTTCTTGCATTTACCGACAGAATTGTTGGCCGAGGCGATGGAAACCGCCGACCGGCAGTTCGAGTCGGTGTACAGTCTGCTGATGGGTCCCTGAATCGACCCTGAAGCTTTGTCAGATATCCCCTGCTCCAAGTATACTTCGGCAGGTCCGATGAAGAATCAGAAGAATCACGATAACGATAAATAGAGAAGAAACGTCATGAATGCCAATACCAGTCGAGCCGAAGCCGTCACCCCCCGACACGCTCTGCTCAGCGTCCTGAGAGGGCTCATTTACGACCATACCTTCGCCAAGCTGACCGTCAACTGGTATCGGGCCGTATTGGAACGATTGCCGGAAGGGGCGGAGATTCTCGATGTGGGGATCGGCACCGGCGGTGCCGTGGCCGCCAACGCCGAACTGATCCGGCGAAAGAAGCTGAAGATTCGGGGACTGGACATCGACGCCGACTATCTCGAGCGTTGCCGGCGGGTTCTGGAGCGGGTGGGGTTGAGCCGTCATGTCGAGGTCCGGCTGGAATCGGTCTACGATCACCAGGGCGGTCCTTACGACGCGGTGTATTTCAGTGGCAGTTTCATGTTGCTGCCCGATCCGGTGGGGGCGCTGCGTCA
>JALSGR010000021.1 GCA_026982635.1 Methylothermaceae bacterium
CGGGAATAGTCCCCGGTCACCAGATTGATGCCGTGTCCCATCAGTTCGGTGACCAGCAGGCCGGTTCCCATTTCCCGTAGCAGTCCGGAAAGGTCCAGATGGCCAGGGTCGACGAGGACGTTGTGTACGCCGCCGGCGTTCCCGGTGGTGGTCATGCCGAGTTTGCGCGCCGAATAGCTGTCGAGGATGTAGGAGGCCACCGTCCCCTGACGGATCAGGTCGTGGGGATAGGTGGCGACGCCTTCGTTGTCGTAGGGGGCGCTGCCGATGCCCTTGGGGATGTGGGGTTCTTCGTGAATGTGGACGAATGCCGGGAAGATCTGTTTTCCCAGGCTGTCGACCAGGAAGGAGGCTTTGCGGTAGAGATTGCCGCCGCGAACCGCAGCGAGAAAATGGCCGATCAGGCCGGTGGCCACTTCCGCGGCGAAGATCACCGGGCATTGGCGCGTGCTCAGGGAACGGGCCCCGAGGCGGGCGATGGTGCGTTCGGCCGCTTTGCGGCCTACCGATTCGGCAGATTCCAGCTCTTCGGGATCGCGGGCTACGGTGTACCAGTAATCCCGCTGCATCTGCCCGTCGCGCTCGCCCACCACGGCGCAGCTGACGCTGTGGCGTGAAGCCGGATAGCCGTGCAGGAAGCCCAGGCTGTTGCCCAACACCCGGACACCCTGATGGGTGTTGATGCTGGCGCCTTCGGAATTGACGATCTCCCGATGGTATTGCAGGGCGGCCTTCTCACAAGCGATGGCCGTTTCGATCGCCGCCTCGGCGCTCAGGGGCCAGGGATGATACAGGTCCAGGTCGGGAATCTCCCTGGCCAGGCGGTCCGGATCGGGCAGGCCGGCATAAGGGTCCTCGTTGGCGTGCCTGGCGATGACACAGGCCGCTTCGACGGTCTCCCGCAGGGAATCGCGGCTCAAGTCGGTGGTGCTGGCGGAGCCTTTTCGCCGACCGAAATATACCGTCACCGCCAGGCTCTGGTCGCGGTGATGCTCGATGGTTTCCACTTCCCCCATGCGGGCGCCGACCGAAAGCCCCTGGTCGATGCCGGCGCCGGCTTCCGCGTCGGTGGCGCCCAGTTTCTTCGCCTGTTCCAGTACTTGGGCGACCTTGTCTTCCAGGGCTTTGAGCTGTGCTGCGATTTCCATGGGGCTCGACTCCGGGTTACAAATGGGTGCCGCCGACGGTCAGGCCGTCGACCCGCAGGGTGGGTTGTCCCACCCCCACCGGCACGCTTTGGCCGTCCTTACCGCAGGTACCGACCCCGGGGTCCAGGCTGAGGTCGTTGCCCACCAGGCTGACCCGGGTCAGGACGTCAGGGCCGTTGCCGATCAGGGTGGCTCCCTTGACGGGGTGGCTGATCCGGCCGTTTTCGATCCAATACGCCTCCGAGGCGGAGAAGACGAACTTGCCGGACGTGATGTCCACCTGGCCGCCGCCGAAATTCTTGGCGTAGAGACCCCGCTCGACCGAGGCGATGATTTCCTCAGGGGGATGATCGCCGGCCAGCATGTAAGTGTTGGTCATGCGGGGCAAGGGGGGATAGGCGTAGGATTCCCGCCGGCCGTTGCCGGTCGGGGCCGCGTTCATCAGCCGGGCGTTTTGCAGGTCCTGCAGGTAGCCCTTGAGGATTCCGTTTTCGATGAGCACGGTGCGACCGGTGGGGGTGCCCTCGTCGTCGATGTGCAAGGATCCCCGTCTTCCCGGCAGGGCGCCGTCGTCCACCACGGTGCACAGCGGGGAGGCCACCTGCTGCCCGATCCGGCCGCTGAACGCGGAAGTCCCCTTACGGTTGAAGTCGCCTTCCAGTCCGTGGCCTACCGCCTCGTGGAGCAGGACTCCCGGCCAGCCGGCTCCCAGGACAACGGTCATGGTGCCGGCCGGCGCCTCGCGGGCTTCCAGGTTGACCCGGGCCTGGTGCAGGGCCTCGTCGACATAGGTTTCCGCCCGGTTTCCCTCCAGAAAGTAGCGATAGTCGGTCCGTCCGCCGCCGCCGGCGGATCCCTGTTCCCGGCGGCCGTCGGCGTGCAGGATGACGCTGACGTTGAGGCGCACCAGCGGGCGGATGTCGGCGTGTAGCGCTCCGTCCTGGGTGGCGATCAGCACGATCTCGTAGGTGCCGGCCAGGCTGACGATCACCTGTTCGACCCGTGGATCGCGGCGGCGGGCCAGTTCGTCGAGGCGACGCAGCAGCCCGATCTTGTCTTCGTTGGTGAGAGAATTCAGCGGATCGACGGCCGGGTACAGGGTCTTGGGCTGGTTGGGGCAAGGGATCGCCTGACGGTGGTTGCCGGGGTGGCGTGCGACGGCGCGCACGTTGGCGGCGGCTTCTCGCAGGGTGTCCAGGGCGATGACGTCGCTGTAGGCGAAGCCGGTTTTGTCGCCGCAGACGGCGCGGATGCCGAACCCCTGTTCGATGCTGTGGTGCCCCTGTTTGACGATGCCGTCTTCGAGGACCCAGGATTCGGAGCGGGCGAACTGCAGATAGATGTCCGCCAGATCCACCGGCGCCGAGAGGATCGAGCCGATCACCTGTTGGAGGTGGCGGTCTTCCAGTTCGGCGGGGGCGAGCAGGGTGCGACGGGCGATGGTGAGCGCGTCTGTGGTCATGGATGTCCTTTGGTGTCAGTGGAACAGGCGGTGATCGAGTACCGGAAAAGTGCTGCGGACGTGGTGCAGGTGCTGCGGATCCAAGTGGGCCTGGCAGATTCCCGGCGTCCTCTCCAGCCGGTCCAGCACTTTTCCCCACGGGTCGACGATCATGCTGTGACCGTAGGTTTCCCGTTCCCCGGGGTGGCGCCCCCCCTGGTTGGCGGCGACGACGTAACACTGGTTCTCGATGGCGCGGGCGCGCAGCAGAATCTCCCAGTGGGCCGCGCCGGTGGTGGCGGTGAAGGCGGCCGGCACCAGCAGGATTTCCATCCCCCGACCGCAGAGCAGGCGGACGTATTCCGGGAAACGGACGTCGTAACAGATGGCGATGCCCAGGGTCGCCAGCGGGGTTTCGACGATACCCGGTTCCCGGCCGGGGGCGATGGTGTCCGATTCCCGGTAACTTTCGTCGCCGGCAGGTAGATCGACATCGAACAGATGGATCTTGTCGTAGCGGTGATGACGTTGACCGTCGGGGCCGTAGATCAGGCAGGCCGCCCGCACCCGGCCGGGGTCGTCGCAGCTCAACGGCACGCTGCCGCCGACTAGCCAGATGCGATGGCGGCAGGCGCTCTCGGCGAGAAAGTCCTGGATAGGGCCGACGCCGTCGTCTTCCACGATCGCCAGCTTGTCGCGGTCCGTTCGCCCCATGAAGGCGAAATTTTCCGGAAGCAGCACCAGCTCGGCCCCCAGGTCAACCGCCTGGCTGACGAGCCGGCCCGCCTGGCGCAGATTGGTCTGCAGATGGTCGCCGCTGTTCATTTGAACGGCGGCGGCGTTGACCGCTTTCATGGTTTTTCCCCGTCGTCAGTTTTTTCAGTCCGGACCAAAAACCGTCCAGCAACGTTCCGGGCAGGCTGCGGTGAATGCGAACGATGGTTGGATCATCCCAGGGACCGTAAATAGCGTATTGGCTTTGCGTCAACGTGTCCAGTGGGGTGTTGAACAGGCGCTGAAAAACGCTTGCCGCCCCGCGCCGCTGGGGAAAGAGGCCGAGGGTGAAGGGGGTGTTGGGAACGACGAGTACGGTTTCGTCGATTTCACGCTTGTCGAGATCGGCGCTGCCGGTGATGAAAATCCGCGCCGGCACCGCTTCGATCAACAGGTCGTCGGTGAAGGCGTAGCCCCCCGCCAGGCGGATGTGGCCGTGGATTCGTTCGTAGCTCAATCCCCGGGCGAACAAGTCGCTGAAATCCAGCCGCAGGCGGCGCTGCAGGGTGCCCAGATACAGCAAGCCCAGCAGACGGCCCGCGCCCGGTTCCAGCGCCAGCCAGCGGCCGGCCCCCAGCCGAAGATTGAGATGGCCCTGTAGCGTTTTCAGGGAAAAGCCGTGAGGCGGCACCGGGTAATGGAGACGAAAGTCGATGTCGGCGGGGGTGTCCACCAGGGCGGATTCGTGGCGTATCGCCTTGAGGAAACGGCCTAGATCCCGGCTTTGAAATCGTCCGGAGATCGTCGTCAGGGGTTTGGGGTGCTGTCGCCAGGAACCGGAGCCTTCCAGTCGGTGGAATTCGCCTTCCAGGCGGAAATCGAAGCGGATGCCGGCGTCCTTGTGGGGAAGCGCGCGCAGGTCGGCCTGTCCCAGATCGATTTCTCCCCAGCGCAACCGCGCGCACGCCAGGTGGACGGCCGGCCAGCGCGACGAGGCGACGGTCGCCGGACCGACGGAGGCGGCCAGACGGTTTCGGAAGAAGGCAAGATCGAGGAAATCCAGATGGATCGCAAGGCGGTCGTCCTGGAAGGTCCAGCGACCCCGGGCATAGGGAGCGTCCAGCCGTCCCCGCCAACCCGACCCGGCCGCTTGGAGCACGATCCGGTGCGCTCCCAGAGAACGGTCGTGCCAATACAATCGGCCGACATCCAGTTCCAGCGACCGTAACCGGACGGTTTTTTTTGCCGGCAACGACGGAATCGCCTTCAGCCAGGCATCGAGGTTCAGTCGATCCAGCTCGCCCTTGACGGTCAGGCCGCCGGCGCTCCCAGGCGGTGGCGGCGGGCGGTTGACGCCGATGCGGCCGGCGATCGTACCGTCCCCGCGCTGCCACTGGAAGGCGCCGTGAAAGGGGGGATAATCGATGCTGAAAGGGAGGCGATCCCCGTCATCCAGCCAGAGTTGGAGCTGGAAGGCTCTTGCGTCGTCGGCTTTCTTGCCCAGCGGATGGGGACGATCGATGGCAAGGCCCCGAAGATCCGATTTGACCTGAAGATGGGCCTGGCCCTGTTTTCCTCTCGGGATCCGGAGTTCCACCTGCACCGGCGTGGAACCGGCCAGGCCGGATATCGGTGCCAGTTCCGGCCAGCTCTCGACGGCGAGGCGGGTCTGTAGGGTGATGCGGGTGCGCCGGCGCTCGCTGCGCAGGTGCAGGCGGGCCGGTTGGTGACGGATTTTCCCGCTGACCTCGGCTTCGAGGGCGTGGCGGTCGAAGCGCAGCTCTCCCGTGAACGCTTCCAGACTCACCGGCTGACGGCGAAGACGGATGTGGGAGCCGTGGATCCGTCCCCGCCCGTCGATCTGCCAGTCCTTGCTGTGTTTCAGGGGGATCCGTATCGCCAGGCCGAGCCGCCCGGTGCCGTCGATGTCGATCCAGCGGCTCGTTGCCGTGACCGGCTTGCGCAGGGGGGATCGGTCGAGCAGCGCGACGATCTCTTTCGCTGGGGCCGAGGTTTCGCCGCGGACGATCAGCACCGGATCGTTCGCAGGCAGGGTCAGGTCGGCGGAAAGGCGTTGGATGGGGATGCCGGCGATTCGTCCCCCTTTCAGGAGGGCGCGGCTCTTGCCGTTGTGGATCTGCAGTTGGACGGTGGCCTGGGAGAGGGCGGGCCATCGGGGATGGAAGCGGAGGCGAACGTCGTGGCCGGTCAGCTTCGCTTCGGCGATGCCGCTGTGATCGGTGAAGGGAAAGTCCGCCGGGCGGCCGCGCCACAGCAGGCGCCCCTGGGCGACGCCTTCGAGGTTGTTGCGCAGCCAGCTCTTGAGGGACGTGGGTGCGCTTTGCGGCAAATAGGCGTGGATGCGCCCGAGATCGAGGTAGAAAACCCGTCCCAATGCCTCCAGATGGGGAGAGGCGGCCCGGGGGATTTCCAGGTCGAAGCGGGTGAGCAAGTTGATGTCCCGGTTGACCAGATGAAGGCCGTCGGCGCGGATATGCCAGCGTCGGGGCGAACGATGGAGCCGGAGGGTGCCGGTGACCCGATCGATCTGCAGGTTGCCGTGGCGGTAGGGCCAGCGCAGGGTGTGCAGATCGACGTTGCCCGCCAGTTCGAGCCGGCCTTCCTGGAAGTGGCCCCAGAATTGAGCGCTGCCTTTCCCTTCCACCGGTTTTCCCAGCAGGAGCTCGGTCAGGGGGCGTAAGGCGACCTGGTGCGTCAGCACGAGGAAACGTCCCTGCCACGGACCGCTCTGGAAGTGGATGTTCGCCCGAATGCGTTGGGCCGGCTCGCCGGGGGAGCGATATTGGATTTGCAACCGATGATGCCGCCCCCGGTTGCTCAGGGATGCCGTGACGCCTTGCCACACCAGCGGCGGTCGATCCGAGCGCCGCAGGATCAGGGTGGTGTCGAGCAATTCGAAGCGGCCGTCCTGCAGCAGCCAGGGAGGAAGGCCCTGCGCGCTGTCCTTTCCCGTTTTTCCCAGCCCGAACAGGTGCCACCGGCCTTCTTGGTCACGGCGAAATTCGATGCGGGCCCGGACGAGGCGCAGCCACTCGAATTGCAGACGTCGCCGCCGCAGGCTGGCGATCAGATCCGGAACCACCTGGATTTCTTCCAATCGCAAGGCTCGATGACGGCCGATGCGGACGTCGATCAACCGTAGTCGAGGCGTCAGGCGGTGAAGGCTGGCCCGCAACCGGCCGATGTGCACCGGCTGACCGGTGCGCCGGCTCAGTTCGGCGGCCAGTTGGTGCTTGAGATCGTCGACGCGGGGCAGGAGCCAGACCCGGGCGGTGGTGATACCGGCGGCGGTGACCGTGAGCAGGAGAAGTCCCAATATCCGGGCGATCCGCAGGGAGAAGGGGAAAGGGCGCACTCAGAGCAGAACGACGTCGTATTGTTCCTGATTGTAGTGGGGTTCGGCCCGGAAGCGGATCCTCACTTTGAGAAAACGCTCCAGCTCGGCCAGCATGTCGGCCTCCTCGTCCAGCAGGCGCTCGACCACCTCGTTGGAGGCCAGGACCAGCAGGGAACGGGCGTCGTACTGGCGCACCTCGCGGATGATCTCCCGAAAGATTTCCAGGCAGGTGGTCTCGGCGGTCTTGAGCATGCCGCGTCCACCACAGGCGGGGCAGGGTTCGCACAGGATGTGTTCCAGGCTCTCCCGGGTGCGCTTGCGGGTCATCTCCACCAGTCCCAGGGAGGAGACGGCGCTGATGGTGCTCTTGGCGTGGTCTTTTTCCAGGCTCTTTTCCAGGGCCCGGATCACCTGGCGGCGGTGTTCCTCGTCCTGCATGTCAATGAAATCGATGATGATGATGCCGCCGAGATTGCGCAGGCGCAGCTGGCGGGCGATGGTCTGGGCCGCTTCCAGGTTGGTCTTGAAGATGGTTTCCTCCAGGTTGCGGCTGCCGACGAAGCCGCCGGTGTTGACGTCGATGGTGGTCATGGCCTCGGTCTGGTCGAACACCAGATGGCCGCCCGATTTCAGCTGCACCTTGCGTTGCAACGCCTTTTGGATTTCGTCTTCGACGCTGTAGATGTCGAACAGGGGACGCTCGCCCTGGTACAACTCGATGAGCGGTGCTACTTCCGGGATGAACTCGTCGGCGAACTGGACCAGACGCTGGTAGACTTCCCGGGAATCGACCCGGATCTTCTCCACCTTGCCGCGGTAGAGGTCGCGCAACGCCCGCACCGCCAGGGGCAGGTCCTCGTGGACCAGGCTGCGCAACGGTGCCTGGGCGTAACGTTCCTGAATGGCCTTCCACAACTTGAGCAGGAACAGCATGTCGGCGCGGAGGACGAACTCGTCCACCCCCTCGGCGGCGGTGCGGGCGATGTAGCCGCCGCTGTCGTATTCTTCCCGGAAGGCGTCGATGCAGACCTTCAACCGTTCCCGCTCGGCCTCGCACTCGATGCGCTGCGAGACCCCGGAAAAGTTGGAAAAGGGCATGTAGACCTGATAGCGGGAGGGAATGGTGATTTCGGTGGTCAGCCGGGCTCCCTTGGTGCCGATGGGGTCTTTGCTGACCTGTACCATCAGTTCCTTGCCCTCGTGGAGCAGGCTTTCGATGGTGCCGGTTTCGCTGGCCTGCTGCTGGTCTGCGGTCAGATCGGAAAAATGAAGAAAGGCCGCTCGCTCCAGGCCGATGTCGACGAAGGCGGCCTGCATGCCGGGAAGCACGCGGCAGACCTCGCCCTTGTAAATGTTGCCGACCAGTCCCCGGCGCCGGGTGCGCTCGATGAAGATTTCCTGGAGGATGCCGTTTTCCACCACCGCCACCCGGGTTTCCGGGGGGGTCACGTTGATCAGTATCTCATCGCTCATAACACCTCGATGCCCGTTTGTCGTAGCAATTCGGCCGTTTCGTACAGGGGCAGTCCCATCACGCCGGAAAAGCTGCCCTCCAGGTGCTGGACGAAAATGGCGCCCAAACCCTGGATGGCGTAGGCGCCGGCCTTGTCCCTCGGTTCGCCCGTTTCCCAGTATGCCAGAATTTCCTCGTCGGACAGGGGGCGAAACCGGACTTTGCTCCGGCTCAGGGCCCGCAGTGGTCTGCCCTCGTGGAGCAGGCACACGGCGGTGAAGACTTCATGAGTCCGCCCCGACAGGCGACGCAGCATTTCCAGCGCCTGCGCCTGGGTTTTCGGCTTGCCCAGGATGCGGCCGTCGATCGCCACGACCGTGTCCGCGCCGAGCACCGGCAGAGCGGTGCGGGTCCGCTGCCATACCGCAAGGGCCTTGGCGTGGGCCAGGCGCTCTGCGTGGGTGATCGGATCTTCGTGCGGCGCCGGGGTCTCGTCGATCGAAGCGGCCACCACCTTATAGCGGACCTGGATCTGCCGCAGGAGTTCTCGGCGTCGGGGCGAGGCGGAAGCGAGGACGATCGTGGCCGTCATCGGCGGTGGTAGGGATGGCCCTGGATCAAGGTCCAGGCGCGATACAGTTGCTCGACGACGAGAATCCGGACCAGCGGGTGGGGGAAGGTGAGTCGGGACAGGCTCCAGCGGATCTCGGCCCGCTGCAGGCAGGCGGGCGCCAGCCCCTCCGGCCCGCCGATCAGGAAACCCAGATCCCGGCCCTCCTGGAGCCAATCGCCCAGTTTGTCCGCCAGTGCTTCGGTATCCCATTGGGTGCCGCGGCTGTCCAGGGCGATGCCCCGGGCCTTTCCCAGGGCGGCCAGCATCTGGCGGCCTTCCTCCGCCACCAGGCGGCGGCTGTCACCGGCCTTGCCGCGGTGGCGCAACGGAATTTCCCGCAGTCGGAAATGCCATTCCCTGGGCAGCCTTTTCGCGTAGTCGTCGAAGCCGGACTCCACCCAGGCCGGCATCCGGGTACCGACGGCGATGAGCTGGATTTGCATCAATCCGGCGGAAACAGGCGAAAACAGGCCTGGCGGATGGCGTGGCGCGCCAGGGGATCCTTGGTGCCGGGCAAGAATTTTTGCTGACACTGGGCCAGGTCCTTGGGGCCCGTGATTCCCAGGCCGGGGCGGTAGGCGGTTTTGTCGGGGAAGCGCCGCTCGCATTGGAGTCGCTTCTCCATCGCCCCGCCATAGGTGAGCGTGCCGGGCATGGTGTCGAGAAGGCATTCCCAGAAGTTGTCGGGGCCGAACAGCCGGTCCCACAGGCCGGCCTGCACCGGGACATGGTAGGCGGCGAGGCCGAGGACGACGAGCAGGATCGATACGTTCATGGTTCGGTGGATGTGTTGTGGTTGGCCTGGTTTGAGTATGGTGGCAAGCGTCACGATCGTCAAACCAGCGCGGCGAAGGCGAGGACCAGGGCGGTGAAGCCGAACCACGGCCGCAGATCCACCGCCACCGGCCGTTTCTTCGCGGCGGGTGCTTGTCGGAGGCGATCAGCCAGCGATTCCGGATGGTTCAGGGGATGATAATGGAGACCGGTCAGATCGGCCAGGCGGCGCAGGCGGTTTTCGTCCCGGTGGCTGAGCAGCAGCCCGGAACGATCGCGTTCCGCCTGTCGGCGGAAGCGGGGGGAATGGATCGGGTGCGGTAAGTCAGTCTTCCGCCAGAAGCCGGTCGCTCTACCCTCTAGGTCCAGGCGGGGGATGGGGACCGGTGCCGGCCCGCCCACCCCGACGAGGAAGCCGCCGGCCCTGCCCGGTTTTCCCCGGAACACCGGGTCTTTGATCGCGGCGGGAACTTGGTGGCCGTCGGTCAAGAACACCAGGACGGCATCGAGGGTCGCGGCCATCTTCAGGGCGTCGAACAATCCGTAGGCGATGTGGCTGTCTCCCGCCCAGGCGCTGCGCCAGTCGATGGCCCGGAGGGCGGAGCGCAGGGCGGCGCCGTGTTCGCAGACTTCCAGCGGGGCGAGCAGCAGATAGGCGTTCTTGTGGGCGAAGACGGCCAAGGCCGCCTCGCTGCCGCAGGGGAGGGCCAACAGGGCCCGTTCCACGGACGCCTTGGTAAATCCCAGGCGGTCGCCGGGCCAACCCGGGACGTGGTAGTCGCGGGCGTTCATACTCTGGGTGATGTCGATCACGACCAGGTAGCGATGGGCCGGCCGGGGCAAGACGATGCGCGGCTGGAACAAGGTGGCGGCCAGCAGGCCCAGGGCGACCAGGCACGACCAGAAACGCCAGCCGAACCGCTTCACGGTCCCCCCTTCGGCATGCCGGGCAAGGTGGCGAAGACGCTCTGTTTGTGGCCGCGCCAATTGGAAGGCTGCCGCTCCCTGGGGGGTGGCTGGATGCGAAGGGCGTATTCCAGATTGTAACGGGCGTCGAGGTCGGCTGGATCGAGGCGAACCGCCTCCCGCAAATGCTCCCGGGCCAGTCCCAGCAACGTCACCACCCGGGCGTAATCCCAAACGCCCCGTTTGTGCCAGCGTCGGGCCGCCTCCTGCAGATACAAGGTGCCGAGGTTGTAATGGAGCCGGGGTTTCAGCCCGTCCGGCGATTCGGGCAGAATCCGGTTGTAGATCCGCACCGCCTGTTGCCAGTGGCCCCGGTCGGCCAGGCGGTTGGCGTAGACGGCGTTCAAGATCGGATCGCCGCCGGTCTTGAGGCCGCCCGCATTCAGGATCCGGTTGAAACGATGATCCCGGTACAGGGCGTATCCTTCGACGGCGGCCGCCCCCGTCAGAAGGCTCAGAATCAAGATCAGGACGGTCGTTATCGCTTTGGTGCGAACCACTGGCGGATCTCCAGGGCGTTCCACAGGAGCAAAGGCAGGCCGAGTATCAGGCCAAGGCCATAAAGATAAGCCGAAAGATCCCGACGGGGAATGGTTTCGAAGTAGCGCAGCGGCCGGTTCTCCAATCGATCCACGGTGTCGATGGCGGCGGCGAGGCTTTCCGGATCGTCGGCCTCGAACACCCGGTACGGCACGCCGAGGGTCTGGAAATAGCGGTGGAGAAAGTATTCCGGCGTGGTGGTCTCCGACAGGTTGCGTTTGGGCGGATGCAGCACGCTGATGCTGCGGGGATTGCGCAGATAGATCCAGTACAGCCTGGCGCCCACGTCCCGGAAGCGCTGGCGGATCCGCTCCTGGGTGTCCTGGTCGATGTGGGTGCCGCCATCGGAAACCAGCAGGATCACCCGGGCGCCGGTGACCGGGCGATCGCGGAATTCCTCCAGCGCCATCAACAGGCCCGGTGCGATGTTGGTGACGCCGCGTCCGCGCCGGTCGATGGCTTCCACCGCGGCGCGGACCGCCACCCGGTCCTGGGTCAGCGGCAGGATGTGGACGGGCGCGGTGCTGAACGCCACCATGGCGAACAGATCCTGGCGGCGCTGTTCGACGAAGCGGAGCAACAGTTTGCGGGCCGCGGCGCTTTTGCTGTCCTTGGCGTTGCCGCTCAGATAACCGGAAAAGTCTTCGTTCATGCTGCTGCTGCGGTCGATGGTGAGAACGATGTGGGCGCCGGTGCCGAGGCGGGCGACTTTTTGTTCCTTGAGATAAGGGCCGGCCAGGGCCAGGATGAGGCAGGAGAGAAAGGCCCAGGCCAGCCAGCGCCGCAGGCGGTCGATCTTCCGGCTCAGGGGATCGACGGGCAGCCACGCCATGGCCGGGTAAGGCGCGCCCTTCCTGCCGGGGTAGCGCAGGAGCGCCAGCGTCAAGGGCCAGGCCAGCAACCACAGGGGATGGCTCAGTCCCAAGTCCGTCATCGTTTTTCGGCGTGGATGCAGGCCCGGCACAAGCTTTCCAACCGCTCCAGGAAGGCGGGCGGCTCATGGCCCTGGAAGAACAGTTGCCGGGATGCCTGGAAAAACTGTGTCAGTTCGGCCTCCAGCGGTCGGAACGCCGGGTGTTGCCGGAGGAAGCGCTCCAGTCGGTCCTGGAACACGGCGTAACCGGCGGTCTGGTTCAAGGCGCGATGGAATGCCAGGGCGGCGCTTTTGGCGTCCCGGTTGCCCGCTGCGGTGCGGATGGCGGCCAGGGCGCGGCGGAACGGCGACCGTTTCCAGGGCAGCCGACCCTGCCGCCAGGCCAGCAGGAGCAGGGTCGATAGAATGCCGCCGCCCAGCCAGCCAAGCCGATGCCAGTGTGGCTGCAATCGCCTGGGCGCCGGTCGCCACAGCGGCTGCGGCAAGTGATCGGCGAGCCGGCCCGGGATCAGGGGAGCGGCGGCGAAGGTCCAGGGCGGCAGCCGCCGCAGGAGGGTCGGCCGCCGTGGGTGGACGAAAGCCAGAGTCAGTTCGGGGATGGCCAGTTGTTCCGGTTCCGACAGCGCGGGAAAGATCTGATAGGTGATCTGGATGTGGTAATGGGAACCGTCGGCCTGCTCTTCCCGACGCCAACTCAGCTTTCGGATCTCCAGCCAGTTGGACAACGGTCCGGTGGCAGGGAGCCGGCTGGTTTCCAGACGCCAGGGGTGGGGGGCGAACACGTCGATCCGATGGCGGATGAGCGAGCCGACCGTATATCCGAACGGGGGCGGCGTGGTGCGTTCCGCCAGCGGGCCGGGGTCGGCCGGGAGCGCCAGGGATGGCAGGGAAAGCAGCAGAATGAAGATCAGGCGCATGACTCCAGGAAATAACGGCTCAAGGCTTCCGGTCGAAAGCTATCGACGACGAAGAAAGGCCGTCTGCCGTAGCGGCGGCACAACTCGGTCAACTGCCGCCGGCGCCGCTCGAAGGCGAGCCGAAGGGCGCTTCCCGTTCCGGGATGGAACCATGTCGTCCGCCGGGCGCCGGTTTCGGGATCGTGCAGCGGAAGCCATCCCCATCGGGCCGGCGGCCGCCATTCCTGGCTGAGCCACAGGACCAGGGGGACGACATCGTGGGGTTGTAATCGTTGCAGAAGCGTTTGCAATCGCGACAAGGGGAAATGGAAGTCGCTGAGCAGGAAGACCAGGGAGCGGCGTCTGTCGAGCCAGGCGTTCAGGGAGAGGGATTGGGCCAATCCTTCTCCCTGGAACGGCTGTTCGCTCAACCGTCGGGGGAGAGTCAGGGCGGCGCTGCGATGCCGGCGCAGGGGCCAATGGATGGCCGGCGTGTCGCCGTCGGCGATGCCGACGAAGCCGAAGGGATCGCCGGTTCGGTAGGCCGACCAGGCGATGGCGGCGGTCACGCGGGCCAGCAGTTCCGGTTTGTGTCCCAGGACCATCGAGGCGGACAGGTCGGCGATCACCTGGACCGGGACGATGCTGGTTTGGTGGAAGCGGCGGACCTGGTATTCGCCGAAGGGATCGCTGAGGCTGGCGCGAACGTCGATATGGCGCGGATCGGCGCCCGTGGCCAGCGACGCGTGACCGTGGAACTCGAAGCCGCCCCCTTCGGTTCGGCTGCGATGGTGCCCGGGATGGGCGCTGGTGGCGCGCCAGGGGATGCGGTAATGGAATTCTTCCATCAGGGGGCGGCGACGCGATCCAGGATGGCGCGGGTCAGTCGGGGGATCAATTGCTCGCGCTGCAGTTCGTACACCGGCCGGAGGAAGATCCGGTGGCCCACGACCTCGTGGAACAGGCTCTGCAGATCTTCGGGAACCAGATAGTCGCGCCCTTCCAGCCAGGCCCGCACCCGGGCGGCACGCAGCAACATGCTCATGCCCCGGGCGCTGGCGCCGGCCGCGATCAGTTCCCCCATGTCGACATCGTCGAGGCGCACCCCGAATTCCGCCGGGTTCCAGGTGGCCTGCCACAGCGACAGGGCATAGCGTTGCAAGGCGGTGCTCGCCCGCACCTGCTCCTGGATCAGGCGGGCGACGGTGTCGATTTCCCGATAGGGAACCACCCCCGCTTCCAATTGGGCGATCAGTTCGTCGACGTGATGGAAGCGGGGATCGAACATCAGGGCGGTGCGCAGATCGGGATCGTCCGGCAACTCGATCCGCAGTTCCATGAGAAAGCGGTCGCGGGCGGCCGACGGCATTTCGAAGGTTTCTTCCTTCTCCACCCGGTTGCGGTCGGCGAACACCTGAAGATAGGGAAACGAATAGGTGCGGTTGAAGGCGGACACGCTGCGCTCGGCCATCACTCGCAACAGCAGGGAATGCACCTGGGGACGGGCCCGGTTGACTTCGTTGAAGAAAAAGACCGACAACGCCTCGCCGTGTTTGAGCAGAGGGCCGGGATCGACCCGGGGCTTGCCGTCTTCGCCGATGTAGGTGTGGTAGACCAGGTCGTTGGGGAGCAGGTCGATGGTGCCTTCGATGCGTTCGTATTTCCCCCCCAGGACGTGGGCGACCGCGCGCAGCAGCGTCGTCTTGCCGACCCCGACATCTCCCTCCAGCATGACGTGGCCGCGGGCGAAGATGGCCACGACGATGCGGTGAATCGCGGTTTCGAGGCCGATGACCGCCTTGCCGATTTCGTTTTCCAGTCGCCGGGCTTTGAGGTGCCAGTCGGAGAGCAGGCTTTCCGGTGGATGCATATGAGGCTGGATCTCGCTATCTCAGGTATCGGGTGATCGTGCGGTCGAGACAGTCGGCCAATCGTTCCAGGGAAGGATACCTGGCCACCAGCCGATTTTCCAGGGCGTCACCGTGGCGATCGAGGTTGCCGTCGGTCACGAGGACCGGCTGTGTCCCCGCCCGGTGGGCGGCGAGTATGCCGGGCAGGGAATCTTCCACCGCCAGGCACTGGGCCGGGGGGAGCGCCAGTGTTTCGCAGGCCCGTAGATAGATCTCCGGCTCGGGTTTGCCGGCCGTCACGTCGTCGCGACTGACGATGACCGGAAAGTCGGCCGCGATCCCAGCCAAGGTAAGGCATTTGACGGCGTATCGTCGTTGGCTGTTGGTGGCCAGCAGATAGGGGATCCGGCGCCGGCGGAGCACTTCCATGAGGCGCCCGTAGCCGGGCTTGACGGGGATGCCGTGGGCTTCCACCCACTGGTGCCAGCGCCGGGCGCTGAGGCGGTGGAAGGTCTCGAAGTCGAAGCCGGGACCGAAAGCGTCGGAGAGTATCCGGGCGACGGCGTCGATGGACTGCCCCTCGAGGCGGCGGGCCAGGTCCTCCGTGAAATCGAACCCCAGTTCGGCGGCGGTTTGGCGCCAGGCGCGGCGGTAGGTGGGTTCGGTGTCCAGGAGCAGGCCGTCGAGATCCAGGATGACGGCGCGGAAGGGCGGCAACATCAGAAGGCGGCGGGAAACAGCCGGCTGGCGCCGTCCATGTCGCCGGTGTCCCGGTAGAGCAGGGGGTCGCCGAGGCGCTGGACGCCGCCGCCCAGCACCCGTCCCATGACCACGATGTGATCGCCGGCGGGGCATTCGTGGTGGAAGTCGCAGTCGAGCCAGGCCAGGGCGTCGGTCAGGATGGGGGCGCCGCAGTGGCCTTCCAGCCAGGCGATCCCCGCCAGCTTGTCCACGTCACCGCTTTGGCCGAAATGGCGTGCCAGTTCCAACTGGTCCCGGGCGAGCACGTTGACGGTGAAGCCGCCGCCCTGTTTGAGCAGGGCGTAGGAGCGGTGATGGGGGTTGATGCTGAGGGCGATGAGCACCGGGTCGAAGGAAACCTGCACGACCCAGGCGGCGGTGAAGGCGTTCTTCCGCCCGTCCGCCGCCACGCCGATCACGTAGACACCGCAGCTTATCAGGCGCAGGAGTTCGGCGGGCCGGGTCATGACTCGCCCCCCTCCAGATAACGCTCGATGTCCTCGCGGGAAAAGCCCACTTCCTTGGCGACGCGGTCGGCGTGACTGACCCGGGAGATGCCGTCGATCAGGCGGTGGGTGGGGTGATCGCCGACGAATTCCACCTGCTTGGCCTGACCGATGCCTTGCCGGATGAACTTGTCCACCAGTTCGTGGTTGTGGGTCACTAGGATGGTGGTACAACCCTTTTTGTGAAAGCCCTCCATGATGTCGTAGGAGATCTTCAGGCGCTCCTCGTAGGTGGTCCCTTCGGCCAGTTCGTCGAGAATCACCAGGCTTCTGGGGGTGGCGGCGAGAAAGATCCGTTTGGTGTGCCTGAGTTCGGCGGCGAAGCGGCCTTCGCCCGAGGTCAGGGCGCTGACTTCCGGCACCTGGTAGAAGATCCGGTCGGCCACGGTCAGCTTGGCTTCCCGGGCTGGGATGCAGCAGCCGATCTGGGCCAGTATTTGGGACTGGGCCACGGTCTTGCAGATGGCGGTCTTGCCGCCGCTGTTGGGCCCGGTGATGAAGGTGAGGCGGTGGCGGTCCAGTTCGACGTCGTTGGGGACGTAGTCGGGATCGCCCTTGGCGAGGATGGGATTGCGCAATTCCCGGGCGATGAAACGGTGGCGGTCGTCCTCGAGCATTTTGGGCAGACAGACGGGATGGCCGAAGTCGTCGCCGAAGCGCAGGAAGCTCATCAGTTCGTCCAGATAGCCCAACGCCTCCAGGACCTGATGCACCGCGGGATCTTCCCGGAACACCCGGCGTAGAGGATAGATGAAGCGGTCCCGGTCAAAACTGCCGACGACCGGGGTGTAGGCGACGCCCAGCGGCAGCAGGAACAGCCACAGGACGCCGATGGCGGGGCGGCTGAGATCGAGCAGCGGGGGCAGTACGCCCCAAAGCAGCAACAGGCCGGCCACCAGGGCGGCGATCAGACCGGGTTTGAACAGAGAGGGACGGAAGCGAATCGCCGGTAGCCAGCCCTTTTCTTCCCGGGTCAGCAGGCGTTTCTCGGTGCGATAGACCGGCCCTTCCATGAGGGCGTGACTGCGGCTGCCAGCGAAGTTCCGGAGCGTGTCGAGCAACTGGCGCAGGTAGGGGCTGCGGGGCTGCGGCAGTTTCCGGGCCGCCTCCACGGTTTCCAGGACGAAGCGGGTGCCGTTGACATAGGCTTCGTAGCCATAGCCCCGGACTTCCTTGGCGCTGACCGGTGAGCCGACGCTGCCGAGGAAGAAGCAATAGAGCAGTTTGTAGAATTCCGCTTCCCGGTCGGGGCGGGCGGCGTTGGTGAGCAGCCCCTCCAAGCCCTGGCGCAGGGCCGTGTCGTCCTGCAATTCCCGCAGGGCTTCCTGCTTGGCGAGGATCAGTTCCCGGTCGCGCAGAGGCCGGGCCAGGGAGCGGTGCAGGGTGGCCCGGCCGATCTGGGTTCGCGTTCCATCGAGGACCTGGAACAGGGTTTCGATCTCCAGGGTTTCGTAGGTGGGGGGATCGACCACCCCGTCCTCCTGGGGTCGAACGGCGGTGATTTCCGGACCCTCGCGCCAAAGGCTCAGAAAAGGGGGATAAAGCTGGCGTAAACGTTCAAACATGGGCGTCACCTCGCGCTCCAATCACTCGAATGTATTCTCCAGGGGCCTCTCGACTGGCACCGACGATCACACGCCGTTCCCCGTCGGGGGAAACCTCCACCTGGCCGGCGATTTCCACGGTCTCCCCGCGCCTGGCCTGCCCCACATAGGTAGCGGTGAAGCAAAGCGCCTCGCGGATCTGCGGGTGATCCAGGCGGTAGCGGGCCGGGGTGGCGAAGGCGGCGCTGGCGTCGATGACCGTGGCCCGTAAGGTTTTCCGGCCCTCTTTGCGCCAGGGACGGGGGTCGTCCGCCACCGTCTTTTCTTCCACCAGGATCAGGTCGAACTTGGTGCCGTCGATGGCGCCTTTGGTGTGCTTGCGCCGTTCGTGCCACAGCCAGGTGGGAAAGTCGAGGGCGCAGCCGCGCCGCCGCCAGGTGGTGTGCCACAATTCCTCGCTCAGGTCCGCCAACCGCCCCTCGGCGGTCAGCCGCCGCACGGCCTCGCGCACCTGATCGAACGTCCGGGTGCCGTAGCACACCAGGTCCAGATCGGAGCGGGGGGTATGGGCGCCGACGAGCAGGGAACCGGTGATGCCGAGCCGGCCGACGTTCAGGCCCTGTTCGGCCAGCAGGGCCACGATTTTCCGCAGGCGCCGGATCAGGGGGTCGTCGCGGTCGCTGGCGAGCAGTTCCCGCAGGCGGCGGCGCGGTTGCAGGTGCCGTCGAACCCGGTCCACGGGAACCGCCTGGAGGACGGCGTCACGGCATGGCGAACGGTAGCGATAGTGCGGATGCCGGTGCAGGATTTCCTCCGCCTCCGCCGTGTCGACCTTGCGGAGGCCGTCTGCCTCGGGAACGTAACGCAGACAGGCGACGATCCGGCCTTCCTCGAGGCCGCTTAGGGTGACGGCGAACACCAACCCCTCGGTGGTGACGATGAAATCCCGCGCCAGAAACATGGTGTCGATTATACCGCCCTGGATTCCAGGAGGGCGTCCCGGAAGTGACAAAAATCGTCAAAGAATTTCAAAAATGGGATTGAAGGTCCGGGCTGGTGGTTGAGGGATGAGAAACGGTCTGATCTTGAAACGGGTGCCAAAACGGGCACGGAAACTGCAAGGTTTCGGGTGAAGACGAGGAGCCGAGCGACGGAGGAAAGTCCCATGGCCTACCACATCAAGAGACTGGTGGAATCGTTCCATGGCTACACTTACGAGATGGCCGGCATGATCGCCGCCTTCTTCGACGATCCCTGCGAGGCCAGAGCCTGTGCCGAGCTCATCGTCCGGCAGCTGCACAAGCCGGTCGAGGTCAACGGCACCAGCCTAGTGATCGTGTTGTGACCGACGCTTTTCCGCCCCGTCACCGGTCAGGGGCACGAAGGCGACACCCAGGACGTCGCGAATCCGGATGGCGCCGTCGTCGTCCTTGTGCACCACTTTCAGCATCTGATACCCGAAAGGCTCGCCCACCGGAACGACCAGGCGGCCGCCCGCTTTGAGCTGCTCGATCAAGGGCGGGGGGATTTCCGGCGCCGCCGCGGTGACCAGGATGCCATCGAAGGGGGCGTGCTCGGGCCAACCGTAATAGCCGTCGCCTACCTTGATCTCGACGTTGGTGTAACCGAGCCGTTTCAGACGCTCCCGGGCCTTTTCCGCCAGTTCGGCGATGATTTCGATACTGTAAACTTTTTTGACGAGCTCGGCGAGCACCGCCGTCTGATAGCCCGAGCCGGTTCCCACCTCCAACACCACGTCTTCTTCGTCGGCTGCGAGCAGATCGGTCATCAGAGCGACGATGAACGGCTGGGACACGGTCTGGCCGAAGCCGATGGGAAGCGGGCCGTCGTCATAGGCGTAGAGACGGGATTCCTCCGGGACGAATTCGTGCCGCGGCACCCGGGCCAGGGCCGCCATCACCCGGGGGTCGATCCGGTCCTTGCCGATGTGCTTTTTGGTCAGTTCGACCTCCCGCTCGATGTCCTGGAGCATTCTTTCGATGGAGGGGTCGGGCGGTTTCGTTGTCATGGCGGATCGATGTCGTCGTGTCGTCGAAGGGGGCGGCCCCTTCCCGCCGGCGGGAAGGGGAAAGGGCCGGGCGTCGTCGTTATTGGAGCTTGGCGACGATGGCGTCGGCCATCTCCTGGGTGGTGACGCCGGAGCCGGGGTTGAGATCCGGGGTGACGTGGACCCCTTCCCTGATGACGGTGCGGACCGCCTGTTCGATCCGGCGGGCGGCCGCCTGCTCGCCGAGGTGCTCCAGCATCATCACGCCCGCCAGGATCAGGGCCGCCGGATTGGCGATGCCCTTGCCGGCGATGTCGGGGGCGGTGCCGTGAACCGCCTCGAACATGGCGGCGTCTTCACCGATGTTGGCGCCGGCGGCCAGGCCCAGCCCGCCCACCAGTCCGGCGGCCAGATCGGAAAGGATGTCGCCGAACAGGTTGGTGGTGACGAGAACGTCGAACTGGCTTGGGTCCAGCACCATCTGCATGGCGCAGGCATCGACGATGCGTTCCTCGAACTGGATGTCGGGGTAACGTTCGGCCACCTGGCGCCCGATTTCCAGGAACAGCCCCGAGGTGCATTTGAGGATGTTGGCCTTGTGCACCAGCGCCACTTTCCGGCGTCCCGTCTGGCGGGCGTAGCGGAAGGCGTAGTCGACGATGCGTTCGCAGCCCACGCGGGTGGTCACCGCCACGCTTTCGGCGGCGATGGTTTCCCGGCCCGCCCGGATGAAATGCTCGATGCCGGCGTACAGTCCTTCGGTGTTTTCCCGTACCGTCACCAGATCGACGTTGTCGAACCGAGCCGGCGTGCCCTCGAAAGATGAAGCGGGACGGACGTTGGCGAACAGATCGAATTCCTGGCGCAGGGTGACGTTGACGCTGCGGTAACCGCCCCCCACCGGGGTGGTGAGCGGCGCCTTGAGGGCCACTTTGTTGCGGCGGAAGGATTCGAGGGTTTCCTCGGGCAGGGGCGTGCCGTATTTCTCCAGGGCCGCCATCCCCGCCAGTTGCCGGTCCCAGCGGACCGGCACCCCGCTCGCCTCGATGACCCGGACCGCGGCTTCGGTGATTTCCGGGCCGATGCCGTCGCCCGGGATGAGAGTGATGGTATGCATGGGATTCACCACTTGGATGCGCCGGTTTCGGGGTCGTACATTTCGTGATGGATCTTGTGGCGATTTTCGATCAGTTCGTCGATGGTGGGCTTGCCTTCGATGGCGCGCCGGATGGCCAGCTTGGTGGCCTCGTAGTTGGTCCGGTAGAGGTCCTTCTTGTCGGGTTTGTTCTGCTCGGCGCACCAAGGATCGAGCCAGACGTTGACGATGATGCACACCTTTTCCGCCCAGTCCTTGGGGATGACCCCCTCGATGACGCAGTCGAGCACGGCGTCGGCGATGGCCGACTGCACTACGCCGAAAAACAGGCTGATGTACTTGGTGCTCTTCATGGTGACCTTGGGCACCATGAGGGTGGCCGGCTTGACCTGCTGGTTGCAGGCGCGGATGGCGAACAGGCGGGTGTGCCCCTCGGTCTGTCCCATCAGGGTGGCGAAGGCGGTTCCCACCGGCCCGTCCACGGCGCCGAGCACCACTTCCGGCATGGCGTCGGTGCCCTGGTCGTGACTGGCGAACACGGTGGCCTCACCGGTTTTGAAGACGGGAATGTCAGCCATGGAATTCTCTCCTCGTCGGATTGGTCGAAAAATCGGCTCCCCATTATAGCAGTCCGCCGGGACGCCCACGGCGCCGGCCCGGTGGTAAACTTAGTCTTTCCTGAAAGCGGGTAATGGAGGCAGCCGTGGCGAAACTCGGCCGAATCCGTGGTCTTCTGCTCGACATCGACGGGGTGCTTTACGTGGGCGGCCAGGTGATCGAGGGCGCCCGCGAGGCGCTGGCGCGGTTGCGCAGGCATTTCGTCTGCCGCTTCATCACCAACACCAGCACCCTGTCCCTGGATTCGTTGCACGGCAAGTTGACGCGCCTGGGGTTCGCCGTCGCCCGGGCGGAGATCATCAGCGCGCCCCAGGCGATGATTCTGTTTCTGCGCCGTCAGGAAGATCCGGTCTGCCATCTGTTGCTCGCCGACGACGTGAAGCGGGATTTCGGCGCCTTTCCCCAGTCGGACCGACGCGCCGATTACGTGGTCGTCGGTGACATCGGCGAGCGCTGGAACTACGCCATTCTCAACCGCGCCTTCAATCTGTTGTTCGAAGGGGCGGAGCTGCTGGCGGTTCACAAGAACCGTTTCTGGCAGACCGAGGAAGGGCTGAAAATGGACATCGGCGCTTTCGTCGCCGCTCTGGAATACGCCGCCAACAAGCAGGCCAGGATTTTCGGCAAACCGTCCCCGGATTTTTTTCGTGCCGCTCTGGCGGATATGGGGCTGGCGCCGGAGGAAGTGGCGATCGTGGGGGACGACATCGACACCGATATCGGCGGTGGTCAGCGGGTGGGCTTGACCGGGATCCTGGTGCGCACCGGCAAATACCGTCCCGCCTACGTGGCGGCTTCCGGTGTCCAGCCGGATCTGGTCGTCGATTCCATCGCCGATCTGCCCCGGGTTCTCGGCCTGCCATGACGTGCGTCTATCTCGGTACCGTGGCGCATTTGCGCCGCGATCCCTTCCAGCATTCCGAGGCGCTGGAGATCATCGAACGCGGCGCCCTGTGGGTCGACGAGCAAGGGCGCATCATCGCCTGCGACGATGCCGGACGGATTCGCCGCCGGCTTCCTCCCGATGCCGAGATCGTGGATTTCGGGCGGGCCTGGCTGTTGCCCGGTCTCGTCGACGCCCATCTGCACTTTCCCCAGTATCACGTCGTGGCCGCCGCCAACCGGGGCCTGTTGGCCTGGTTGCGGGACAGCGTCTATCCGGTGGAACTGGCGTTCCGGGATCCGCGCTATGCCGCCGGGGTCGCCGACGCCCTGGTGGCGCGGTTGTTGCGCGGCGGGGTGACGACCGCCGTCATGTTCGGTTCCCAGTTTCCCGAGGCGACCGAAGCGCTGTTCGAGGCCGCCCGACGCCGGGGGCTGCGTCTGATCGCCGGCATCACCCTCATGGACCGGGACGGTCCGGAACCGCTGCGAACCGATCCGGAGACCGCCTGGCACACCGCCGAGCGGCTGCTGCAACGGTATGGGAACGATCCCAGGCTCCGTTACGCCCTGACTCCCCGCTTCGCCCTGTCCTGCTCCCCGGCGCTGTTGCGCATGTGCGGGGAATTCCGTCGCCGTTATCCGCAGGTTTATCTCCAGACCCACATCAACGAGACCCGGGAAGAGGTCGCCGCGGTGCTGCAGGCTTTTCCGGACGCGCGTCACTATCTCGACGTGTACGACCGTTTCGGGCTGCTCGGCCCCCGTACCCTGCTGGCTCACAACCTCCATCCCCAGGGATCGGAAATGCGGGCCCTGGCCGAAAGCGGCAGCAGCGTTTGCCATTGTCCCAGCAGCAATCTGTTTCTAGGCAGCGGCCTGTTCCCGATGCGCCGTCACGTGCAGCACGGCATTCCGCTCGCCGTGGGTACCGACATCGGGGCCGGATTGCACTTCTGGGTCTGGGAGGAACTGCCCGAGTGCCACAAGATCCAGCGTCTCCGGGGGGAGACGCCCACGGCGGCCCAGTTGCTGCACCTGGTCACCCTGGGAGCGGCGCGGGCGTTGGCGCTGGAGGCGGAGATCGGCAATTTCGCCCTCGGCAAAGCGGCCGATTTCTGGGTGCTGGACGTGGCCGACGACCCTTATTTGAATCAACGGCTGCGGCGTTGTCAAAGTCTGGCAGAGCAGTTGTTCGTTCTGATGCATCTGGCCCGCCCCGAGCACTGTCGCGCCGTTTTCGTCGCCGGCCGTCCCCGTGCCGGCGAGGCCGTCGAATCGTGATAAGATTGCCGGGCACATCCCGCCGAATGGCGATTTCCCATGAAACAGCGCAAGAATCTCTATTTGATCGGTCCCATGGGGGCCGGAAAAACCACCATCGGCAGACTGCTGGCCAAGGAATTGGGCAGGGAATTCTACGACAGCGACCGGGAGATCGAGCTGCATACCGGTGTCGACATTCCGACGATCTTCGAGTATGAGGGGGAGGCGGGGTTTCGCCGCCGGGAAAGCGAAATCCTGCGGTCCCTGGTCGAATTGGACGATATCGTTCTGGCGACCGGCGGCGGCATCGTGTTGCGGCCCGAGAACCGTCGCCTGCTGTCCGAGAACGGCTTCGTCGTCTATCTGTGCTGTCCGGTGGAAAAGCAGTTGGAACGGACCGCCAAGGACACCCATCGTCCGCTGCTGCGGACGGACGATCCGGAAGCCAGGCTGAGGGCGTTGCTGAAGGAGAGGGCGCCGCTTTACGAAGAAACCGCCCATTTCAAGGTCAATACCGGCACCTGTTCCAGCCGTCTGGTCATCAAGAAGATTTTGCAGAACTTGCCATGGTGAAAACGTTGACCATCGACCTGGGGGACCGCAGCTATCCCATCCATATCGGCGCCGGTCTGCTGCGGGAATCCGATTTGATCGACCGCCACATCGCCGGCCGGCAGGTGCTGGTGGTCACCAACGACGTGGTGGCCCCGCTGTATCTGGAGCCGGTCATGGCTTCGATCACGGCGCCGGACAAGGCCAGCCTGATCCTGCCCGACGGTGAGGCCTTCAAGACTCTCGACACCGTCAACCGCATTTTCGACGCCCTGTTGGAGCGCCGCTACAGCCGCAACGCCACGCTCGTCGCCCTCGGCGGAGGGGTGATCGGCGACATCGTCGGTTTCGCCGCGGCTTGCTATCAGCGGGGTGTCCCCTTCGTGCAGGTGCCGACCACCTTGTTGGCCCAGGTGGACTCCTCCGTGGGAGGCAAGACCGGCGTCAACCATCCGCTGGGCAAGAACATGATCGGAGCCTTCCATCAGCCACGGGCGGTGATTGCCGATACCGCGACCCTGGACACGCTGCCGGATCGGGAACTGCGCGCCGGTGTCGCCGAAGTCATCAAATACGGCCTGATCCGCGACGCCGAATTTTTCCATTGGCTGGAGGCCAATCTAGACCGCCTGCTGCAGCGGGACCCGGCGGCCCTGGCCTTCGCCATCGAGCGTTCCTGCCGCAACAAGGCCGAGGTGGTCTCCGCCGACGAGCGGGAGGCGGGGCTGCGGGCGATCCTCAATTTCGGTCATACTTTCGGTCACGCCATCGAAACCGGCTGCGGCTACGGAAAATTCCTCCACGGCGAGGCCGTGGCCGTGGGCATGTGTCAGGCGGCGGACCTTTCCGCTCGTCTTGGGCTGTTGTCGGCGGAGGACGTGGCCCGGATCGTCGCGCTCATCGAGCGGGCCGGGCTGCCCACGGCTCCCCCGGCGGAACTGGACAGCGAACGGTTTTTGCGGCTGATGGCGGTAGACAAGAAGAACGTCGACGGCCGAATTCGCCTGATCCTGTTGGAGGCGATCGGCCGTGCGGCGCTGCCGCAGACGGTTCCCGTCGAATTGCTGAAGGCCACCCTCGATGAGTACGGCCGAAGCGTTGCCTGACGCCCAGCCGCCGTCCCGGCGGCAGTACGATTTTCTGGCGCCGGAAAGGCGGCAGAAGTTCGACCTGCTGCTGCATCTGCTCGCCAACCTGCCCCGGCTGATCCTGATTTCCGGTCCCGACGGCATCGGTAAGACCACCTTCCTGCACCAACTGAAGGCAGGGGCGTTGCCCGGCTGGCGGGTTTGCCTCCTGGAAGCCGACGAGCGTCTCAATCTAGAGACGGTGCAGCAGGCGCTGGCCCGGGCCCTGGGGCTGCGGGAGGCTACGGAAGCGGCCTTGTCCGCCCAGTTGCAACGTATGGAATCGGCCAACGAAGTGCTCGTTCTGGCGCTGGACGAAGGGGGGCGGCTGTTGCCGGGGGTCCTGGACGCGATCTGGCGCTTCGCCGCCCGGCACGACGCGCTGCGGGTGGTGGTCGCCCTGCGTCCCGACGATCTCCACGTCAAGGGGGTCACCGACCGCTGGGCGGTGGAGGAGGCCCACGTCATCGACATTCCGCCCTTGTCCGAGGACCAGACCCGGGCCTTCGTCTGCGCTCTGTGGGCCCGGTTAGGGCGTCAGGAACCGGGCGAGGACCTGGTGCGGGCGGTCTATACCCGTTCCCACGGCATTCCCGCCCGGGTGCGCCAGGAAGCGCTGACACGGATCGGCAAGTCGCCGGTGCGCTGGCATCGCGCCATGGCGAAGCCCGTCTACGTCGCTCTTGGGGTCGTGTTGTCGTTGGCGGTCGCGCTGACCTATTGGCAGCAGCGAAAGCCGGTCACCACCGAAGCGGAGATCGGCGAAAGGCAGACGGAGGAGACGGTCGTGGCCGAACCGACACCGTTCCAGCCCCCTGTGCCGGCGACACCGATGCCGGAAACCGATTCGCCGGAGACGGAAAAGGGCGTCGGACAGGCGGCGCCGGAAACCAGTTCCCCGGCGGTGGAAACGACCGTCGGACAGGTGACGGCGCCGGCGGAAGGCCGGCGGGACGACGACGCCTCGAAGGCGGAGTTGGCCGTGGAAGCGCCTTCCGCTGGGGCCGGCGATGCGAAGCCGGCGGATTCCAAAACGCTTCCCGAAGCGTCGGCGATGAAGGACGCCCGCTGGCTGCTGGCGCAGGACCCGCGGTATTTCACCTGGCAAATCGGCGCGTTCGACGACCGCCGGGAATTGGTCGAGTTCGCGCGCCGCTATCGGCGACTCCAGCCGCTGGCCTATTATCGCAAACAGCGGCAGGGCCGGCAGTGGTATGCCCTGCTCTTCGGCGTCTATCCCACCGTCGAAGAAGCTCGCCAAGCCCTGGCCGACCTGCCCGCGGAAATCGGCAGGCCCTGGTTGCGCCGCCTGCGTTCGGTGCACAAGGAGATCCGCGCCGCCCGATCGTTCTCTCAACCTTGAGTTCACAGGAATCGTCCATGTCGAAATCTTTCGTTTTCATCGACGCCTTGCTGCGCCGTCCCGTCTCCCGGACCCCGGTCTGGTTCATGCGCCAGGCCGGCCGTTATCTGCCGGAATACCGCAAGGTGCGCGAGCAGGCCGGCAGTTTCATGAATCTGTGCACCAACCCCGAGCTGGCCTGCGAGGTCACCTTGCAGCCGTTGCGCCGCTTCCGCCTCGACGCCGCCATCCTCTTTTCCGACATCCTCACCATTCCCGACGCCATGGGTTTGGGGTTGTCCTTCGCCGAGGGGGAGGGGCCGCGGTTCGCCCGGCCCGTCCGCAGCGAGGCCGACATCGACCGCCTGCCGCGCATCGATCCCGAGGACGATCTGGGTTACGTGATGGCGGCGGTGCGCCTGATCCGCCGCGAGCTGGACGGCACCGTGCCGCTGATCGGCTTTTCCGGCAGTCCCTGGACTCTGGCCGTCTACATGGTGGAGGGGGGCGGCAGCCGCGATTTCAGGCAGGTCAAGACCCTGCTCTACGACCGTCCCGACTTGATGCGCCGGCTGCTGGACAAACTGGCGCTGGCGGTGGCCGACTACCTCAACGCCCAGATCGCCGCCGGCGCCCAGGCGGTGATGGTGTTCGACACCTGGGGCGGGGTGCTGCCGGCCGAGGATTACCGCGACTTCGCCCTGGCGGCGGCGCGCCGGGTTCGTGAGCGCCTGCGGCTGGAGGCGGAGGGGGAACGGGTGCCGGCGATCCTGTTCACCAAGGGCGGCGGCCAGTGGTTGGAATGGCAGACCGACGCCGGTTTCGACGCCCTCGGCTTGGACTGGACCTGCGACATCGGCCAGGCCCGGCGGCGGGTCGGCGGTCGGGTCGCCCTCCAGGGTAACCTCGATCCCATCACCCTGTACGCCGGTCCCGCCACCATCCGCGACCGCGTCGCCCGCGTCCTCGAAGGCTACGGTCCCGGCAGCGGCCACGTCTTCAACCTGGGCCACGGTATCCTGCCGGACGTGAATCCCGACCACGTGACCGCGATGGTCGAAGCGGTCCACGAACTGAGTCCGTCTTTTCACCGGTGAAGCCCTGGAAGCTGCTCGCCGCGCTGGCCGTCTTCCTCGGCCTGTGGTGGGGGGCGGATCTGGGCCGCCCCGAGACCGGGGCGATGGCGGCGGTGGCCGCTCTGATGGCGGTGTTGTGGCTCACCGAGGCCCTGCCCCTGGCGGCCACCGCCTTGTTGCCGCTGGTGTTGTTTCCCCTGCTGGGCATCGCCGCCACCAAGGCGGTGGCGGCCAAATACATGAACGCCACCGTGTTCCTGCTTTTGGGCGGTTTCCTCATCGCTCAGGCGCTGGAACGCTGGGGACTGCACCGGCGCATCGCTCTGGCGGTGCTGGGGACGTTCGGGGGACGGCCGCTGGCGGTGGTGGCCGGCTTCGTCTGCGCCACCGCCTTTCTCTCCATGTGGATCTCCAACACCGCCGCCACCCTGGTGATGCTGCCCATCGCCCTGGCGGTGCTCGGCCGTTTCGAGGCGGCGTTGCCCGGCGACCAGGCCCGCCGTTTCGCCGCCGCCCTGTTGTTGAGCCTGGCCTACGCCGCCTCCATGGGTGGGGTCATGAGCCTGGTGGGGAGCCCCCCCAATCTGGTGTTCGCCCGGCTGTACCAGGAGGCGGCCGGCGCCGAGGTGGATTTTCTGCGCTGGATGCTGGTCGGCGTGCCGGTGGGGCTGTCGCTGTTGGCGGTGTTGGTGGGCTACCTCTATGCCGTTTGCCTGCGGCGTCTCGATCGTGGCGTGGATCTGAGCGCGGTGGTGGCGGCGGAACGGGCCGCCCTCGGTCCCATGAGCCGGGAGGAGAAATGGGTGGCGGCGGTGTTCGGCTTGACGGCGCTGTTGTGGACGACCCGCAAGGGCGCTGTCTTCGGGACGGTGCGGATACCCGGCTGGCAGGCGTGGCTGCCCCATGGCGAACTGGTGGACGACGGCACCGTGGCCGTCGCCATGGCGGTGCTGTTGTTTCTGCTTCCGGCCCGGGGGTGTACCACCCTGCTCGACGCCGGCGTCTTCGCCCGTCTGCCCTGGGGGGTGGTGATCCTGTTCGGGGGTGGTTTCGCCCTGGCCTCCGGCTTTCAGGACAGCGGTCTGTCGGCGTGGCTGACCACCCGTCTGGGGGAGTTGGGCGGCCTCGGGCGGCTGGAGACGATGGCGGTGGTAGCCGGCGGCATGACCTTTCTCACCGAGCTGACTTCCAACACCGCCACCACCCAACTGGTCCTCCCTCTGTTGGTTTCCTTGGCCCGGGCGCTCGAGTTGGATCCGGTATGGCTGATGTTGCCGGCGGCCCTGTCAGCCTCCTGCGCCTTCATGTTCCCGGTGGCCACGCCACCCAACGCCATCGTCTTCGCCAGCGGCCGCCTGGCTATCGCCGACATGGTGAAGGCCGGTCTGGTGCTGAATTTGGCGGGAACGCTGGTGATCGTCGCCGTGGCGGCGGTGTTGATTCCGCAGCTGTTCGGTTAGCCCGCCGGCCGCTACCTATGATGGCACGGCCGTTTTTTCCGCCCCCGCCAGACCGGGCAGGACGGCGGCGGCCAGCTGGAGCGGGTCGCCCGGTGCGGCCGATGGCGTCGCGCTCTCCTGGGTTCGGCGCAACAGCGTCACCGCTTCCGGTAGGGCGAACTGCTCCCCGAAAGTGCCGGCGACGAAACGACCGCCGCGGATTTCCCCCCGGGCCTCCAGACGGCGGTAGACCCGCACCAGTTCGAGCCACGACGGCATGGCCCTTTCCCGGGCCGCCAGGGCGCGGAAGACCACACCGTAGCGCCGCAGCAGCGCCCGCGCCCGCCGTTCGACCGCATCGTCCACCTCTCCGACCGGCCGCAGGCGCTGCCAGCGGCCGGCGTTCTCCAGACTCGCCAGCAGCCGCCGGTAGCGGCGTTTTCGCGCCTCCGGCAACAGCAACGCCCGCAGGCCCTCGAAACTGTCGCAACTGACCTGTCCCAAAGCCGCCAGCTCCGCCAGGGCGGTTTCCAGTTGGGCCGGGAGCAGCCGGGTCGCCGCCTGGATTTCGTCGAAGAACAGTGCCCCCTCGCGTTCGAGGGTCTCCAGGACCAAGGCGGCGGCAGGCGAGGTCGGAGTCGGCGGGTCGGCGATCCAGGCGGCCAACCGGCGCCGGGGCAGGAAGGCGATGGTCAGCTTGGCGACCGGCGTGCGCCGGCCGCTGGGGGTGATGCAGGCCCAGACGAAGCGGCCCGACTGGCACAGGCGGTCGAGCCAGGCCGGGTCGTAGTCGGGCAGGCGGGCCGGAAGGATCCGTCCTTCCCACGCCGGCGCCGGGGCGGGGAAGCCTTCCAGTTGTTCCAGAACGGCTTTGAGGGCCTGTGGACCGTGCAGGCGGGTATCGGGGTGGACGTGCTGCCAGCGCGTCAGGAAGGCCAGGAAGCGGCCGGCGGCCACCGGCTCGATTTCGGCGCGCAGCCGCGCCAGGGTGAGGCGGTGGATGCGGGCCAGCAGCCCCCGTTCGCACCAGCCGTCGTCATAGGCGAGCGCGCCGCCTTCCTGTTCCAGGCGCCGCAGGGCCGTTTCGACCGCGGCGGTGCCGACCCCGATCTGGGCCGCCAGCTCGGCGGCGGTGACCGGCCCGGTGATGCCGAGGCGGGCGCGGACCACCGCGGTCAAGGCGTCCTCGGCGCACCACGATTCGTTCGCCAGCGCCGGGGGCAGGGTGGGCGTCGGTTCGGGGGTGTCCCGGGTGAAGGCTCGCCAGCGCGGCCAGTGCTCAGCGGCGATCCAGCGCGGTCCCAGGCGGCAGGCACGCCCTTCGTTTTCCAGAGCGGCGAGCCAGGGGCGCCATCGAGGCTCGATTTCCGTCGCCAGCAGGTAGCCGCAGGTGACGAGGGCGTCGAGCAGTTCCTCGGTGTCCCGGGGTTGGGGGCGGGCCTCGCGCCGCACCCGGGCGATGGCTTCGGGATCGAGGCGGGCCAGGTCGCCGGCGTCCTTCGGGTCGAGCCAGCGGCGTTGGGACACCGCCCGCACCCGCCGTTCCTCCAGCGGGGCGCCGTCGAGGAAGGCGTACACCCGTGCTCCCACGATTTCCGCCGCCAGGGGGGAAGGCTCGACGGTTTCCCGGGCGGTCACGGCGATGTTCCCGGTCTCGATGCCGCGGAGCACGGCTTCCAGGCCCTCGATGTCCATGGCTTCCCGGAGGCAGTCGTCGATGGCCTGGCGTACCAGGGGGTGGTCGGGAATCTCGCGGTCGCCCTGGATGTTCTCCAGGCAGGCGAGCTGGTCGGGGAAGACGGCGGTGACCAGGTCCTCGGCCTCCATCCGCAGCAGGTAGGGCGGGGTGCGCCGGCCGCCGCGGAAACGGCGGATCGCCAGGGAGATGGCCGCCACCGCGCGCCAGCGGGCGGTGAACATGGGGTTGTCGAGAACCGCCTGGGCGAGGAGTTGAGCGACGGTGGCGCTGGTGAGAAAGTCGCGGACGCTTTCCAGGGGAAAGCTTTG
>JALSGR010000022.1 GCA_026982635.1 Methylothermaceae bacterium
GCCCTGATTTACCTGAAGGCGGGCACCCATCTGGCGCAGCCGATCCAGATCCTCCACATCCAGACTCAGGAGGCCATCGCCCCGACCCGTCACCTGATCGTTCTCGAGGCCGGCAGCGAGGCCACCGTGATCGAATCCTTCACCGGCAGGGCCGGCGGCCTGACCGCCCACGTCACCGAGGCAGTCCTCGGTGAGAACGCCCGACTGCGGCACTTCAAGATCCAGGAGGAACACGACCGCGCCTTCCATTTCGGCGGCCTCTACGTGCGACAGGCCCCCGGCGCCCGCTGCCGTCAGGTCCACTTCGCCCTCGGCGGTCTTCTGGCCCGCAGCGACATCCATCACCACATCGCCCGGGGTGGCGAGGCGGTTCTCGATGGCCTCCATTGGGCCGACGGCCGCCGTCACCTCGACAGCCACACCCGACTGATCCACGCCGAGCCCGAAGGCATCAGCCGGGAAACCTACAAGGCCATCGCCGAGCAGCGCGGCCGCAGCGTGTTCCAGGGACGCATCGTGGTCGAGACCGGCGCCCAGAAGACCGACGCGGTGATGAACAACCGCAACCTGCTGCTCTCCGACGACGCCGAAATCGACAGCAAGCCCCAGTTGGAGATCTACGCCGACGACGTCAAATGCGCCCACGGGGTCACCGTCGGCCAGCTCGACGAAAACGCCCTGTTCTACCTCGAAACCCGCGGCATCGACCGGGAAGCGGCCCGCCAATTGTTGCTGTATGGCTTCGTCAACGAATGCATCGAGGCCGTGGACGTCGAACCCCTGCGCGCCTATCTCCACCGGCGACTGGATACTCGTTTCAACGCCATCGAACTGGAAGACCTGCCATGACCGCTGCCGCCGCCCATACCCCGAGTGCGTATCCGCTCGACCGGATACGGGCCGACTTTCCCGCCCTGGCACAACAGGTGCGGGGCAAACCCCTGGTGTACCTGGACAACGCCGCCAGCACCCAGAAGCCCCGCCAGGTGATCGATACCCTGGCGGACTTCTACCGGCACGACTTCGCCAATATCCACCGCAGCGTCCATACCCTCGGCGAACGGGCCACCGCCCGCTACGAAGCCGCCCGGGAGACCGTGCGCCGCTTCCTCAACGCCCGCCGGGCGGAGGAGATCGTCTTCGTGCGCGGCACCACCGAGGCGATCAATCTGGTGGCCCAGTCGTGGGGGCGGGCCAACCTGAAGGAAGGCGACGAGATCCTCATCACCGCCATGGAACACCATTCCAACATCGTTCCCTGGCAACTGGTGTGCCGGCAGACCGGCGCCCGACTCCGGGTGGCGCCCATCGATACCCACGGGGAGTTGATCCTGGAGGAGTTGGCGAAACGCATCGGCCCCAGGACCCGCCTGGTCTCGGTGGTGCACATGTCCAACGCCCTGGGGACACTCAATCCGGTGAAGGAGATCGTGGCGCTGGCGCACGCCCGCGGCATTCCGGTGCTGCTCGACGGCGCCCAGGCGGTCCCCCACCTGCCGGTGGACGTCCAGGCGCTGGACTGCGACTTCTACGCCTTCTCCGGCCACAAGCTCTACGGGCCCACCGGCATCGGCGCCCTTTACGCCAGACACGAACTGCTGGAAGCGATGCCGCCGTGGCAGGGCGGCGGGGAGATGATCCGCACCGTCACCTTCGAGGAAACCACCTACAACGATCCGCCGTTCAAATTCGAGGCCGGCACGCCGGCCATCGCCGAGGCGGTGGGATTGGCGGCCGCCATCGACTATCTCGAAGGCATCGGCTGGGAGGCGATCGCCGCCCACGAACACGACCTGCTCGAATACGCCACCGCCAGAGCCGGGGAAGTGCCGGGGCTGCGGCTGATCGGCACCGCCCGCGAGAAGGGCGCGATCCTCTCCTTCACCGTGGACCGGGTTCATCCCCACGATCTCGGCACCTTTCTCGACCACTATGGCATCGCGGTCCGGGCCGGCCACCACTGCACCATGCCGGTGATGGACTTCTTCCAGGTGCCGGCCACCGTCCGGGCCTCCTTCGGCATCTACAACACCCGCCAGGAGGTGGATCTTCTCATCGACGCACTGAAGGAAATCATCGAGGTATTCGGCTGATGCTCGACGATCTCAGAGACCTGTACCAGGAAGTGGTCTTCGACCACAACCGCAATCCCCGCAACTTTCGCAAGATGGAGGACGCCGACCGGACCGTCGAAGGGCACAATCCCCTGTGCGGCGACCGCATCACCCTCTACCTGAAACTCGACGACGGCCGCATCGCCGACGTCAGCTTCCAGGGCCAGGGGTGTGCGATTTCCACCGCTTCCGCCTCGCTGATGACCGAGATCGTCAAGGGCAAGACCATCGAAGAGGCGGAGCACCTGTTCGAGGCCTTCCATCAGATCGTCACCGGCCGCGACGACGACCTCAAGCTCGAGGAATTGGGAAAACTGGCGGTGCTGGCCGGGGTGCGCCAGTATCCATCGCGGATCAAATGCGCCACCCTGCCCTGGCATTCCCTGGAAGCCGCCCTCAAGGGCGAGGAACGACCGGTCAGCACGGAGTAGCGACGATGTCCGACTGGATCGAGGTCTGCAAAGCCGAGGATCTGCGCCCGGGAGAACACGTGGTCGTCGATCTCGACGGGACCGCCGTGGCGGTGTTCAACCTCGACGGCGCCTTCTATGCCATCGAGGACGTCTGCACCCACGACGGCGCCGAGATCGCCAGCGGTGAAGTGGAAGGCGACGTCATCGTCTGTCCCCGCCACGGCGCTCGTTTCTGCATCCGCACCGGCGAGGTCCTCACCCCTCCGGCCTACGAAGACCTGCACGTCTTTCCGGTGCGGGTCGAAAACGGTATGGTCCAGATACGCGACGACCGCTGGGACTGAAGACAGCGGGGTGATCCGATCTCTCTCATCCCGCCTCAACCGCGGTGACCATCGAAGTCACCACCATCCCGACGCACCGCCCCAATCCACCATCGGTTCGTGAACCGATATGGGCTAAAATAAACCGAACAAGCAATTTTTCTACCAACTTGTCGGTCTTCATCCCATGAAACAAAGCCTGCAATTGCGCCTGGGGCAGCAGCTGACCATGACGCCACAGCTGCAACAGGCCATCCGCCTGCTGCAGCTTTCCTCCCTGGAGCTGAAACAGGAAATCCAAAGCGCGCTGGAGACCAATTTCATGCTGGAGTTGGCCGATGAGGAACAGGTCGTCGATCAGCCTCCCCAACCGAACCGGGAGGAGCGGCCGGTGGACGCCTCCAAGGAGGCGATCCCGGAAGACCTACCCTTGGACACCAATTGGGAAGACGTTTACGACAACGTCTATTCCACCCTGGGGCCGGACGAGAACGACAACGATTTTCTGTTCCAGCGCAGCGCTCCGGAAGATCTGCACCAGCACCTGGAATGGCAACTGGAACTGGCCCGTTTCAGCGAGCGGGACCGGGTCATCGCCACCGCCATCATCGACGCCATCAACGAAGAGGGTTATCTGACCTGCCCCATCGAGGAGATCCATCAAGACCTGGCCCCCCAACTCGAGGAGCTGGACCTCGACGAGGTCGAGGCGGTACTGCACCGGATCCAGAATTTCGATCCCCCCGGGGTCGCCGCCGCTTCTCTGGCGGAGTGCCTGGCGATTCAACTCCGGCAATTGCCGGAAGACACCCCCTGGCGCCGGCAGGCGCTGCAACTGGTCACGGAACACCTGAGCGATCTGGAGAACCAGAACGTTGCCGCCCTCACCCGGGCGTTGGGAGTCACAGAAGCCGAGCTGGAGGAGATCGTCGCCCTGATCCGTACCCTTCGCCCCCGTCCCGGCGACGCTTTCGCGGACAAGGAAACCGAATACCTCATTCCGGACGTCTTCGTCTTCAAACGCAACGGTAAATGGTCGGTCTCCCTCAATCCGGAAGTGGCCCCCAAACTGCGCATCAATCCGTACTATTCGAGCATGATCAGACGTGCGGACAAGGGGGCGGACAACGTCAGTCTCAAGACCCACCTGCAGGAAGCCCGCTGGTTTCTGCGCAGCCTGCAGAGCCGCAGCGAAACCCTGCTGAAAGTGGCCCGCTGCATCGTGGAAAAACAGCAGGCCTTCTTCGAACACGGCGAGATCGCCATGCGGGCCATGATCCTGCGGGACGTGGCCCAGGAACTGGGCATGCATGAATCCACCGTCTCGCGGGTCACCACCAACAAATACATGCACACACCCCGCGGCATCTACGAATTCAAATATTTCTTCTCCAGTCACGTCTCCACCCGGCAGGGGGGAGAATGCTCCGCCACCGCCATCAAGGCCCTGATCCGCCAATTGATCGACAACGAAAACCCCGGAAAACCGTTGAGCGATCAGAAGATCGCCAAGTTGCTGCAGGAAAAGGGCATCAACGTGGCCCGCCGCACGGTGGCAAAATACCGTGAGTCCATGAACATCCCCTCCTCCAGCCAACGCAAACGCTTGCTGTGAGCACCTTGATCATCGTCAGCGGCCTGTCGGGCTCGGGAAAGAGCATCGCTCTGGGAACCCTGGAGGACTGCGGCTACTACTGCATCGACAACCTGCCGGTGCAGCTGATCCAGACCTTCGCCCGCGACCTGGCCGGGCGGAACCACCCCTTCGAAAAGACCGCCATCAGCATCGACTGCCGCAATCTGAGCGGCGATCGGGATCTCTTCGACCAGGCCCTGAACACGCTGCGTCAATACGGCATCGCCTGGCGGATTCTGTTCCTGACGGCCGACACCCAGACGCTGCTCAAGCGCTACAGCGAAACCCGGCGCCGCCATCCGTTGAGCCAGCTCGCCAACCTGCCCCTGGCCGAGGCCATCGAACGGGAACGGGAACTGCTCGAGCCGCTCATCGCCTGCGCCGACCTCGTCCTCGACACCAGTCACACCAACATCCATCAACTGCGGCAGCAGATACGGCGTCGGGTCGGCGACCGGAACGATCTACGCCTGTCGCTGTGCTTCACCTCGTTCGGCTTCAAACACGGGATCCCCCTGGACGCGGACTTCGTCTTCGACGCCCGATGTCTTCCCAACCCCCATTGGGAACCCGATCTACGCCCCCTCACCGGCCGCGATCCGGCGGTCGAACGTTATCTGGAATCCCAGGCGGAAACCGCCTCGTTCATCCGCCAGATTCACGAGTTTCTGTCCCACTGGCTGCCGGTGTTCGAATCCCAGAACCGCAGTTACCTGACCGTCGCCATCGGCTGTACCGGGGGACAACACCGCTCCGTATATCTGGCGGAGAAACTGGGCGCCCTGTTCGCTGATTCGGAATATGCCGTCACGGTACGGCACCGCGAGCTACGGTAAGGACGGAACAGCGAATCGACAGGCGTTGGACCGCTTACACCGCCCCCCGATACCGGCTATACTGGCAACTTCGATCCGTGGCAACCTATGAAAACGCGAACCTACCGCAAACCGGACCAGGAAACGCTGAGACGGCGCCTGACCCCGCTCCAGTACGAGGTCACCCAGGAAAACGGCACCGAACCCCCCTTCAAAAACGAATATTGGGACAACCACCGCGAAGGCATCTACGTGGACGTGGTCTCCGGAGAGCCTCTGTTCAGCTCCCTGGACAAGTTCGACTCCGGCAGCGGCTGGCCCAGCTTCACCCAGCCCCTGGAGCCCGCCAACATCGTCGAACGCGAGGACAACCGCTGGAACATGCGCCGTACCGAAGTGCGCAGCCGCCACGGGGATTCCCATCTGGGCCACGTTTTCAACGACGGACCGCCCCCCACCGGACTGCGCTACTGCATCAATTCGGCGGCGCTGCGTTTCATTCCCAAAAAGGACCTCGAAAAAGAGGGATACGGCGAGTATCTCCGTCTGTTCCAGAAATCTCAAAAACAGGAGTGACCAATGGCGACCATTTTCGAGAAGATCGTTCGAGGGGAACTACCGGCCGACATCGTCCATCAGGACGACCGGGTCACCGCTTTCCGGGACATCCGTCCCGCCGCCCCGACCCATATCCTGATCGTCCCCAACAAACCGATCCCGACCGTCAACGACGTGACGTCCGAAGACGAACCGCTGCTCGGCCACATGATCTACGTGGCCAAACAGCTGGCCGAGAAGGAAGGAATCGCCGAGGACGGCTATCGCCTCATCATCAATTGCAACAAACACGGCGGCCAGGAGGTCTACCACCTGCATCTTCACCTGATCGGCGGCAGACCGCTGGGACCGATGGTGGTGCGCAAGTGACCTCAGTGGCGGAAATGGCGCACGCCGGTGAACACCATGGCGATGCCGGCTTCGTCGGCGGCGGCGATCACCTCCGGGTCACGGATGGACCCGCCCGGCTGGATGATCGCCGTCACCCCGGCCTCGGCGGCGGCGTCGACCCCGTCCCGAAAGGGGAAGAAGGCGTCGGAGGCCATCACGGAACCGGCCACCGCCAACCCGGCCTCCTCCGCCTTCAGGATACCGATCTTCGCCGACCACACCCGGCTCATCTGACCGGCGCCGATGCCGAGGGTACGGCGCTCCCTGGCATAGACGATGGCGTTGGACTTGACGTACTTCACCACCCGCCAGGCGAACAGCAGATCCGCCGCTTCCTCGGGACTCGGCTTCCGCCGCGTCACCGTCTTGAATCCGCTTTCGTCGATCGCGGCGATATCCCGCTCCTGAACCAGCAAGCCGCCTGAGATCTTCTTGTATTCCAACTCCGGCCCCGGCGGCTCCCACATGCCGCAGGCCAGCACCCGGACGTTGGCCTTGGCCGCCAGAACCGCCCTAGCCTCTTCGGCGACACTGGGGGCGATGATCACCTCGACGAACTGACGCCCGACGATGGCGGCGGCGGTATCGGCATCCAGGGTCGTGTTGAAGGCGATGATGCCGCCGAAAGCGGAGGTGGGATCGGTGGCGAACGCCCGCTCGTAGGCTTCCAGCGGCGTGTCCGCCTCGGCGACCCCGCAGGGATTGGCGTGCTTGACGATGACACAGGCGGGCCGCTCCCGGAAGGACTGGACGCAGGCCAGGGCGGCGTCGGCGTCGGCGAGGTTGTTGTAGGACAGGGGTTTGCCCTGAAGCTGGCGGGCATGGCCCAAGGTGCCGGGGGGCGGTTCCGTTTCCCGGTACAGCGCCGCTTTCTGGTGGGGATTCTCCCCGTAGCGCAGCTCCCGCACCCGGGTGGCGCTGATTTCCAGGGCCGGCGGCAGGGCCGCATCGGGATTGAAGACCTTCTCCAGGTATGCCGCGATCGCGCTGTCGTAGGCGGCGGTATGCTGAAAGGCCTTGACGGCCAGCTCCAGCCGCAGGGCGTCTGGCAAAGCGCCCAGATTCAGCCGCAACGCCTCCAGGACCCGGCCGTAGTCTTCCGGATCGACCACCACCCCGACCGCGGCGTGATTCTTGGCCGCCGCCCGGATCATCGTCGGCCCACCGATGTCGATGTTCTCCACCGCCCTGGCGAAATCGCACCCCGGCTCCCGGATCACCCGGGTGAAGGGATAGAGGTTGACCGCCACCAGGTCGATCGGCTCGATGCCGTGTTCGGCCATTTCCGCCTCGTCGACGCCGCGGCGGCCGAGAATGCCGCCGTGGATCCGGGGATGCAGGGTCTTGACCCGGCCCGCCATGATTTCGGGGAAACCGGTGTATTCGGCCACCTCGGTGACCCGGATCCCGTTCTGTTCCAGGATTTTCGCCGTACCGCCGGTGGAAAGGATTTCGATGCCCAGGTCCTGCAACCCCTGGCAGAATTCCACCACACCGGTCTTGTCCGATACGCTCACCAACGCCCGTTTGACTTTATGCATGACCTACCCGATCTTGTACTGTTGAATCTTCTTGCGCAGGGTGCTGCGGCTCAACCCCAGAACCTTGGCGGCCTTGCTCTGATTACCGCCGGTATGGGCCAGCACCGCCTCGATCAGGGGTTTCTCCACCTCGGCGATGACCATGGCGTGCAATCCCACCACCGGCTCGCCGTCGAGCTGGACGAAATACCGTTCCACCGCCATCCGTACCTGTTCCTTGAGAACGATTCCCTGCTCCCGACTGTGGTCGCGTTCCTCCGTCATTATTCTCCTTCGATCTCTCCTCGGCTAAGAATCGAATCGCTGCTCGAGCCGATCCATCAAGCGGCTCAACTGGGCCTCGGGACGTTCCTCGCGCAGCAGGCCCTGCCAATCGCGCCACCCGGGCACCAGGCGTTCCAGATACCATTTGATGTGCTTGCGAGCGATGCGCACCCCTTGGCGCGGACCGTAATAACGATGCAAGGCCCGCACGTGCTCGACGACCACCCGGATTTTCTCATTCCAATCCGGATCCGCCAACCGCTCCCCGGTACGGAGAAAATGCACGATCCGGTGAAACAGCCAGGGCTGGCCCTGGGCCGCCCGGCCGATCATGACGGCGTCGGCCCCGGTGTACGACAATACCCACCGGGCCTTCTCCGGGGTGGTGATGTCGCCGTTGGCAATCACGGGAATCCCGACCGCCTGTTTCACCTCGGCGATGGTGTGGTATTCCGCCTCGCCCTGGAAACCGCAGGCCCGGGTACGCCCATGCACGGCCAAAGCCTGGATGCCCGCCTCCTCCGCGATCCGGGCCACGGAAACCGCGTTGCGGTTCGCTTTGTCCCAGCCGGTCCGGATCTTCAGCGTGACGGGGACGGAAACCGCCGCCACCACCGCGTTCAGGATCTCCGCCACCCGGGCCTCGTCACGCAGCAGGGCCGATCCCGCCGCCACCCGGCAGACTTTCTTCGCCGGACAGCCCATATTGATGTCGATGATCTGGGCGCCGAGGGCCTCGTTGATCCGGGCGCATTCGGCCATTTCCTGCGGATCGACCCCCAGAATCTGCACCGCCCGCGGCTCCGCCTCACCCTGATGGTCGGCCCGTTGCCGGGTGCGGTGATGATCGCGCAGCTGAGGACGGCTGGAAATCATCTCCGACACCGCCAGCCCGGCCCCGTAGCGACGACACAGATTCCGGAAGGGCAGATCCGTCACCCCGGCCATGGGCGCCAGTATCACCGGTGCCGACAAACGATAGGGTCCGATCCGCATCCTTCCACGGCAACACCGAAAGACCGACCAGTTTAACGCAACCGGCCGGCGATCCCCAAATCCGAAACGGTTTTTCTCGCCACCGATCGTTCCTTTCGAAGGAGTCCGGGAATCCCATCAGACGGCCGGTGACAAACAGCGCCCCCAGACGTTGGATCGGTGAAGATCCGATCGCAGGCTAACGAAAACGAAGACGCCCGCACAGGGCGGGCGTCATAGAGGCAATGTCGGAAAGTTTTACACCTTGACCCGGCGGCGTCCGAAACCGAGGCCGGCCAGACCGAGGCCGAACAGGGCCAGGGTGGCGGGTTCGGGGACAGGCTTCGTGCCACCCAAAGCAGACAGATAGACGGTTGTATCGAGACCACTATCCGTAGTATCGGCCACGATGAAGGTCAAGGTATGATCCACCGTGGTATCCAGCCCGGTAGCCGAGAAGGTCAGCACCGGGTTGCCGCCCGGAGCCAGGATGCCGTCCAACTCGGTTCCGGGAATGGCCGCCATCGCTGGATGATTGATATTGACCGGCTGGCCTGCAACAGAAGCGATGTTGACACCATCCAGATATAGACCGAATCCGTCGATGAAATTACTTCCGACATACTCGGGATATTCCTCGGAACCGAACACGACTTGGAAAAACACATCCCCCGTACTGGTCTGAAAGGTGATGTCCAATTGGGTGACATCGTTGTGATTGAAAGTACCGCCGGTGATGGGATCGAGCAAAGCCTCCTGAGCTGCCGTGGCAGGAACGCCATAGGCGGTGGTCGTACCAGTATTGACGTTAGGACCGTCAGCGTAATTGGAGACATTCCCGGTGCTCAAAACAATCCCGTCACCGATGCCATAGGTCCCCGAAGCATTGGTGAAAGTGCCCGTGGAGACGGCACCGGCACCATTGTTCTGCCCCTGCAAAGTGGCACTGATCAACGTGAAGCCACTGGCACCGGCGGTCAACGCCGCAGCCAAACTATTGGCATCGGTATCTGGAGTCACCAGGATGGCCTGGGCACTGTTACAACCCAGCCCTAAAACCAAACCGGTCACAGCAAACAATTTTTTCATCTTGAATTCTCCTCTTCCTCCGATGAATCAATAACTCAAACAGGCACCTCGCCTCATCCTGCAATTACACAAATCTTGTGCCACCTTATAATTCTTTGATAAAAAAAGCGATCCCACCCTCAAGAGGGATTTATGTAAAATTTACTGACAAATTCGATCTTCGTCCGCCACCTGCACCCCCACCGTCTCGGGGGCCAGGCAGCGGCGCTCGTCGCAGGCCTGCAGCCGGAGCCGCAGAGGCAGCGGCCCCAGGCCGGGCTCGGCGTGGAAGCGAATCTCGACACGGCCGAGATAGCGGGATGATTTGGTGTCAAAAATTTTGACAGTAAGCGGTTCGGGCCAGTCGATGCCGCTCAGACGCCAACCACGGGCCGGTTCGGCGAGGGTCAGCTCGGTGGGAACCCGCTCGCCGCCGGCACCGGGGCCGTTGATGTGCCAGCCGGGGGTAAGACGCAGCCACAGCACGCCGTCGTGCCCCCGCAGCAGAGAACCGACGCGCACATGGCCCCGGGCGACCCATTGCACTGGTCCTGTCTCGCCCTGTTCGAATTCCCGCAGAGCCAGCAACAGCCAGGCAAAACCGGCGGGACTGCGGCGGGCGGCCCCGGCCACCGAGGCGGCCAGGCGGCGCAGGCGGGCTTCGTATTCCGGCTGCGGGGCCCGTCGGAACAGGCGCGCCAACACCCGGGCGGCGGCGGCGTTGCCGGCGGGCTGGGCACCGTCGTACAAGTCCTTGGGCCGGACCATCAACGGCTCGTCGCCGCCTCGATTCATGAAGAAGCCGCCTTCCCGGTCGTCCCAGAATTCGGCCATCATGGTTGCCGTCAGGGCCTGGGCGCGCGCCAGCCACACCGAATCGGCCGTGGCGTCGTACAGGGCCAATAGCCCCTCGGCGAGGAAGGCGTAGTCCTCCTGCAGCCCCTCGCCGGAGGCCCGCCCGGCCAGGGAGGAGCGCAACAGACGATCACCGCGGCGGTGATGGCGCCACAACCACTCGGCGGCGCGGCGGGCGGCGCGTAAGTATTTGGGCTCGTGGAGCAACCGGCCGGCCTCGGCCAGGGCGGCGATCATCATGCCGTTCCAGGCGGTGACGATCTTGTCGTCGCGCAGGGGCGCCACCCGGCGGGCCCGTATCTCATACAGCCGCCGGCGGATATGGTCGAGGCGGGCGACCAACGCCGCCTCGTCCATGCCCGCAAGCCGGGCCAACGCCGGCAGAGGCCGGGCGAGATGGAGGACGTTGCGGCCTTCGAAGTTGCCCTGTTCGGTGACGCCGAAGGCTTCGATGGCCAGCCGTGCGTCCTCGGCGGACAGGGCGGCGCGGATCTCGGCCGGAGTCCAGAGGAAGAACCTGCCCTCCTCCCCCTCGCTGTCGGCGTCGGTGGCCGAATAGAAACCGCCGCCGGGGGCGGTCATCTCCCGCAGCACGTAATCGAAAGTCTGGCGGGCGATGCGTTCGAAGAAGGCATCGCCGGTCAACACCGCCGCATGGGCGTAGATCCGACCGAGCTGGGCCTGGTTGTAGAGCATCTTCTCGAAATGGGGCACCTGCCAGGCGGCATCGACGCTGTAGCGGTGAAAGCCGCCGCCGATCTGGTCGTAGATGCCGCCGCGAGCCATCCGTTCCAGGGTGACGGTCAGAACCTTCAGCACCGTGGGATCGTAACGCCGCCACAGGTCGTCGACGAGCAGGGACAGCCACGGCTCGTTGGGAAACTTGGGCGCAGCCCCGAATCCGCCATACTCGGGATCAAAGCGGGCCACGATGTCGGCGACGGCCCGATCCGCCAGGGTAGCGTCGATCGCTTCCCCCACCTCGGAGGCGTTGAGACGGGCCACCGCGTCGGCGACGCCGGCGGCCTGGGCCTCGATCTCGCGGCGCCGGTGCTTCCAGGCCCCGGCGACCTGACGCAACAACTGACGGAACTGCGCCGGGGGGAAATAGGTAGCGCCGAAGAACAGCTTCCCGTCCGGGGTCAGAAAGGCCGACAGGGGCCAGCCGCCGTGACCGGTGAGGAGCTGGACCGCGGTCATGCAGGCGGCGTCCACGTCGGGGCGCTGCTCCCGGTCCACCTTAACGGGGACGAAATCGCGGTTGAGGATCGCGGCGATTTCCGGATCTTCGAAGCTTTCCGCCTCCATCACGTGGCACCAGTGACAGGTGGCGTAACCGATGGAAAGGAAGACGGGCTTGTCCTCGCGCCGGGCCTTCTCGAACGCCTCCCGACCCCAGGGATACCAGTCCACCGGATTGTGGGCGTGCTGGAGAAGATAAGGGGAATCTTCCAGAATCAAGCGGTTGGTGTAACGGGGACGGCCGGCGGCATCGCGGTGCCGAGTACGTGGGCGATAGTCGGGTCCCTTGGCCTCCAGGGCCGCGTGCAGCCGGCGCTGGAGTTCAGAGGGATAGGTGACGCCTTCGGCGCAGGGGATCGGTTCGGACACGGCGGCAACCTCACAGATGACGATGGATAGAACGACAATCCGGGCACAAAACCCAGTAATTCGGTCAATTTTACCGCGCCGCGTTCGAACACCAAAGACGACAACAGAAAAGAAACAATAATGGGAACGAATCCCTATTTATGCTGTCTATGGAAACGAGTGTTCATCACTTACCTCCTTTGAAAATCCTCCTCATGGGTATTGCTCCCATGCCTTGGCCCGCCCCACCGGCGGGCTTTTTTTGCGTCTAGCCCTCATCCCCTGGCTGGAGGCGGCCCATTCCCACGGCGGCGTCGACGACCCGTTCGGCCAGGCGCGAGAACGGTAGGCTCTGGATCCAGATGGAACCGGTACCCGACAGGGTCGCCAGAAACAGTCCTTCGCCACCGAACAGCATGCTCCTGAGCCCGCCGGCCAGGGCGATACCGTAATCGATGCCGGGGCCGAAGGCCACCAGACAGCCGGTGTCGAGACGGATCGTCTCGCCGGCCAGGTCCCGCCGCACCACGGTGCCACCGGCGTGGAGAAACGCCATACCGTCCCCTTCCAGGCGCTCGAGAATGAATCCTTCGCCGCCGAAAAAGCCGGTACCCAGGCGCTTCTGGAACACCACGTCGATCTTCGTTCCGCGGGCGGCGGCCAGGAAGGCGTCCCGCTGGCAGGTGATCTCCCCGCCCAGCTCCGCCAGATTCAGGGGAACGACCGAACCGGGATAAGGGGCGGCGAAGGCCACCCGGCGGGGGCGATCGCCTTCGTTGGTGAAATGGGTCAGAAACACCGACTCGCCGGTGAGCATGCGCTTGCCCAGAGACCAGAGTTTACCCATGACTCCGCTCTCGGAACCGTCGCCGAGGCGGGCCTCGAAAGCGATGTCTTCTTCCATGTAGAGCATCGTTCCGGCCTCGGCGATCACGCTCTCGCCGGGATCGAGGGTGACCTCCACCAACTGCAGGTCTTCACCGACGATGCGGTAATCGATTTCGTGACAGTGCATGGGATCACCTCAGTAACAGATTTTCCAACACTTTCTCGTACACTGCCGTCAGCGCCTCCAGGTCGGCCACCGCCACCCGCTCGTTGACCTGGTGGATGGTGGCGTTGAGCGGCCCCAATTCCAGCACCTGGGCGCCGGTGGGGGCGATGAAACGCCCGTCGGAGGTGCCACCCCCGGTGGAAAGCTCGGCCTCGCGCCCCAGCACTTCCCGAAGCGCCCGTTGCACCGCGCCGATGATTTCATCCGTGGCGGTGAGGAAAGGTTCGCCCGACAGACGCCAGTCGATCTCGTAGTCGAGGCGGTAACGGTCCAAGATCGCCGCCACCCGGCGCTGAAGCTCGGCGGCGGTCACTTCGGTGGAGAAACGGAAGTTGAAACGGACGTCGAGCTGGCCGGGAATGACGTTCTCGGCCCCCGTTCCTGCCGAGAGGTTGGAAACCTGAAAGGTGGTGGGAGGAAAATGCTCGTTGCCCTCGTCCCAGACCTCGTTCACCAGGTGGTTCAGCGCCGGGGCGAACTGGTGGATGGGGTTCCTCGCCTTGTGGGGATAGGCCACGTGGCCCTGGACGCCGAACACCCGCAGAAAACCGTTGAGGGAACCGCGCCGCCCCACCTTGACCACATCGCCCAACACCTTCTCGCTGGAAGGCTCCCCCACCAGGCACCAGTCGATGGCTTCGTCCCGGGCCTGGAGCACCTCCACCACCTTCACCACACCGTCGGCGGCGATGCCCTCCTCGTCGGAAGTCAGGAGCACGGCGATGGAACCGGCATGGTCCGGATGCCTTTCCACGAAGTGGCGACAGGCGACGGTGAAAGCCGCCACCGCGCCTTTCATGTCGGCGGCGCCGCGGCCGTACAACACGCCGTCGCGGACGTGGGGCTCGAAGGGCGGGAAGGTCCAGGCGGCCGGATCGCCCGGCGGCACCACGTCGGTGTGACCGAGGAAGACGAACAGCGGCCGGGCGGTGCCGCGGCGCAACCACAGGTTGCGAGTGTCGCCGAAATCGAGGAATTCGGCCCGGAACCCTACCGGTCGCAGCCGGTCCGCGATCAGATCCATACAGCCGGCGTCCGCCGGGGTCACCGAGGGCCGGGCGATCAGGGCCTTGGCCAGTTCCAGGGTTTCGTTCAACGGTCAGTCCCGAAGCAGTTCGTTGATCCCCACCTTACTGCGGGTGCGCTCGTCCACCTGCTTGATGATGACGGCGCAATACAGGCTGTGACTGCCATCCTTGGCTGGCAGACTGCCCGGCACCACCACCGAACCGGCGGGCACCCGGCCGTAGATGATTTCGCCGGTCATGCGATTGTAGATCTTGGTGGACTGGCCGATGTAAACCCCCATGGAGATCACCGATCCCTCCTCGACGATCACCCCCTCGACGATTTCCGAGCGGGCGCCGATGAAGCAGTTGTCCTCGATGATGGTGGGATTGGCCTGCAGTGGCTCCAGCACGCCGCCGATACCGACCCCGCCGGACAGATGGACGTTCTTGCCGATCTGGGCGCAGGAACCCACCGTCGCCCACGTGTCCACCATGGTGCCGGAATCCACATAGGCGCCGATGTTGACGTAGGACGGCATCAGCACCGCCCCCGGCGCCACGTAGGCCCCCCGGCGGACGTTGGCGAAGGGCACCACCCGCACGCCATCACGGCGGAAGTCGTCGGGCCGGTAACCGGCGTACTTCAGCTCCACCTTGTCGTAGAAGTTGGTGGGCGCCCCGTCCATCATCCGGTTGTCGTTGAGGCGGAAAGACAGCAACACCGCCTTCTTGAGCCACTGGTTCACCACCCAGCGGCCGTCCTGCTTCTCCGCCACCCGGGCCTGACCGGAATCGAGCAGGCACAACGCCTGCTCCACCGCCTCCCGGATTTCCGCCGGGGCATTCTGCGGGGTCAGTTCAGCGCGTTTCTCGAAGGCTTCCTCGATGACACTGGCCAATTCACTCATGTTCCGATTCCTTTGCCTGATGTATGACGAAATCGGCAAGCATACCCATCCCCACCCGCTCGATTCAAGCTCACCGGTAAACAGGCCACCCCCAAACGCGCCTTCCGGATAGCGAGGCCGCCGCCGGCGTCGGGTTATCCGGTTATAATGAGAACGTTCGAACTTTTGTCTCCGAGTATACGCCCATGGCCCTCGCCGAAGAAGACCTCGACCAGATCCGCCGCCTGATCCGCGAGGAAGTACAGGCTCAAACCGCCCCACCCCAGGGATGGGTGCGTTACGACCTGGAGCTGCGCGAACGCATGGTACGGGTCGAGGAGGAGCTCAAACACCAGCGCGAGCTCATGGAACAGGGTTTCCAGCTAATGGACAAGCGCTTCGAGCAGGTGGACAAGCGCTTTGAGCAAGTGGACAAACGCTTCGAGCAACTCACCGACCGTATCGACCGCTTCATGCGTTGGTCCTTCGCCCTAACCCTCACCGTCGGCGGTTTGGTGGTGGCCGCCATCAAATACCTGCCTTGAAGACGGGAATGCGCAAGGTCGGCGACCCGCACCGCCGATCCTCCGCGACCTCAACACCTGTTACGGGCGCTGGTTGATCCGGATCGCGGAAATGTGTCATTCTGGTCGGTCCGACGATTTTGCAGGCATTCATGGAAACCGCCCTGACCATCACCCGCGGACATCCGCTTCCCCTGGGAGTTCACAGTATCGACGGCGGCATCAATTTCGCCGTCTTCAGCCGGCATGCCACCCGGGTCTGGCTGCTGTTGTTCGACGATCCCGGCGCCCTGGATCCGAAATGGTGCTTCGAGCTGGATCCGGCGGTACACCGCACCGGCGACATCTGGCACGTCTACGTGCGTGGCGCCCACCCGGGCCTGACCTACGTCTTTCAGGCCGACGGGCCCTTCGCCCCCGAACGGGGACACCGCTTCAACCCCCAGCGGGCCCTGCTGGACCCTTACGCCCTGGCCCTGGTCAACACCGAGCATTGGGATTTTTCCATCCTTTGCGACGGCTGGCTGGAACGCCATCCGGACCGCACCATTCCCAAAGCCCAGTACCGCGTCAAAGGACTGATCCCAGGCGAGGAAAACTTCGACTGGGACGGTGACCGCCATCCCAAGATTCCCTGGTCCGAGACCGTCATCTATGAAACCCACGTCCGGGGACTCACCATCCATCCGTCCTCCTGCGCCCACTATCCGGGCACTTATCTGGGCGTGATCGAAAAGATCCCCTATTTCAAGGAACTGGGCATCACCACCCTGGAACTGATGCCGATCCACCAGTTCAATCCCCGGGAGCTGGACCGCCGGAACCCGCTGACCGGCGAACCCCTGGTCAACTATTGGGGATACAGCACCGTGTCCTTCTTCGCCCCCCACGCCCAATACAGCACCGGCAGAGAGCCCGGCTGCCAGTTGACCGAATTCAAGACCATGGTCAAGGCTCTGCACCGGGCCGGGATCGAGGTGCTCCTGGACGTGGTCTTCAACCACACCGCCGAAGGCAACGAATACGGCCCCACCCTGCATTTCAAGGGACTGGACAACAGCATCTACTATCTGCTCCCCGACGAAGACAAGAGCCGCTACGTCAACTACTCCGGTTGCGGCAACACCCTCAACTGCAATCATCCGGTGGTGCGGACCTACATCCTCGAATGCCTGCGCTACTGGGTCACCGAAATGCACGTGGACGGCTTTCGCTTCGACCTGGCATCCATTCTGGGGCGCGACCGCAGCGGCCGCCTGATATCCAATCCTCCCTTGTTGGAGGCCATCGCCGAGGATCCGATCCTCCGGGGGGTGAAACTGATCGCGGAGGCCTGGGACGCCGGCGGCGCCTACCAGGTCGGCTTCTTCCCCGGCGAGCGCTGGTCGGAATGGAACGGCCAGTATCGCGACGACGTGCGCCGTTTCTGGCGCGGCGACCACGGGATGCTGGGACCTTTCGCCACCCGCCTGTGCGGCAGCGCCGATCTGTACCAGCACAGCGGCAAGACACCGGTCAACAGCATCAACTTCATCACCAGCCACGACGGTTTCACCCTCAACGACCTGGTCAGCTACGAACACAAGCACAACGAGGCCAACGGCGAGGACAACCGCGACGGCACCAACGAAAACTACAGCTGCAATTACGGCGTGGAGGGGCCGACCGACGATCCTGAAATCGAGGCCGTCCGCCTGCGCCAGATCAAGAATTTCCTCACCACCCTGTTCGTCTCCCGCGGCATCCCCATGCTTTTGGGGGGCGACGAATTCCGCCGCACCCAGAAAGGCAACAACAACGCCTACTGCCAGGACAACGAAATTTCCTGGTACGACTGGACCCTGGCGAAGAAGAACGCCGCCCTGGTGCGCTTCGTGCGCGAACTGATCCGGCTGCGCCGGTCTCATCCGGTACTGACCCGGGAGGATTTCTACCGTTCGGAGGAGATCGAGTGGTTCGGTCCCCACGGCTCGCCGCCGGACTGGAGCGACGGCAAGGAATTGGGAGCCTGCATCCATCCCGACGATCCGGAAGAACCCCGTCTGTGCCTGCTGTTCAACGCCGGCACCGAACCGGTCACCTTCCAACTGCCCCCCACGCCGCCGGCGACACGCTGGCACGTCGCCGTGGACACCGCCGCCGAGCCGCCGGCGGACATCCATGAAACGGGGGCCGAACCTCCCCTCCAACCCCATCACGCGGCCACCCTGATCGGGCGCAGCCTGATGATCCTGCTGACCCGGCCAAAACCCTAGATCCGCTATACTTTTCGGACAACACCGTCGATAATCCGAACCATGCCGAAAATCGCCGAACGCCGCCGTCGACCGGACCGTCGCCGCTTCACCTGGCGCACCTTGTGGTTCGCCCTGTGGGGCGGAAGGCGGCGCCGGCCGCGGCGGGAGGACGAACGCCAACGCCCCCATTACGTGGACATCTACGACGACCACCGACTGCTGTGGTGGACGGCGGGGGTGGTGGCCTTCTGCGTGCTCGACGCCTTCCTCACCCTACGGATTCTCGACCGGGGCGGAATCGAGCTGAATCCCTTCATGGCCTTCCTGTTGGGCCTGGGCACCGCCACTTTCGTCTACGTCAAATACCTGGTCACCGCCCTGGCGGTGATCTTCATTCTGTTCCACGTCAACCATCGGCTCTTCGGCCTGCCGGTGCGTCACCTGCTGCCGGCGTTTTTCTTCTTCTACGCCGCGCTAATCGGCTACGAAGCCTTCCTGCTGTCCGGCTGAGCGGCGATGACCCGTTCGACGACCGCGCTCCCGACACTGTCACCCCAGACGTTGACGGCGGTGCGGAAGCGGTCCAGCAACCAATCGACGGACAGCAGGATGCCGATGTATTCCACCGGCAGTCCCACCGCGTTCAACACGATCACCATGGTGACCAGACCGGCTTCCGGAATGCCCGCAGCCCCGATGGCCGCCAGCGTCGCCGTCAAGGCCACCGTGATCTCCTGCATCAAGCTGAGCTCCACCCCAAGCACCTGGGCGATGAAAATGGCGGCCACCGCTTCGTAGAGCGCGGTGCCGTCCATGTTGATGGTCGCTCCCAGGGGAATGACGAATTCCACCGCCTCGCGACGCACCCGGGCCCGATCGACGGCGCATTCCATGGTGACCGGCAGGGTCGCCGAGGAACTGGCGGTGGAAAAGGCGGTCAGGAGCGCAGGGGACATGGCGGTCAGGAAACGCCAGGGCCGGCGACGGGTCGCCAGCCACAGGATCAGCGCCAGGGTCAGCGCCGAATGCACGCCCAGCCCCAGCAGCACCGTGATCATGTAACGGCCGGTCTGGTGTAGGGTCTGGAGAAAGGCACCCTGGGACTGGGCCTCGCCGAAACGGGCCGCCACCAGGCAGAAGATCCCGAGCGGCGCCAGTTTCATCACCCCCATGATGAAGGTCAACAGGGCCTCGTTGACCTGGACGATGAAATCGCGCACCAGCCGGACCCGCTCGCCCAACAGGGTCAGGGTGCCGGCGAACAGGATCGAGAACACGATCAGCGGCAGCAGTTGTGTTTCCGCCATGGCGGCGATCAGGTTGTCGGTCACCAGCATCAGCACCATGTTCCGCAGAATCGTACCGATATCCGCCTCTTCGCCGACCATCCCCTTGGCCGGAACCGCTTCCGGCACCGACGGATTCGGCAACCCGCCGCTCCCCGGCTCGATCCACTCCACCAGAACGATGCCGACGATCACGGCCATCAGGGTGGTGCACAGATAGTAAACGACCGCCACGATCCCCGGCCTGCCCAGGCGGCGCACGTCTCCAAGACCGATGATGCCGGTCATCACGCTGGCCATCACCAGCGGCACCACCAGCATCTTGAGCAGGCGCAGGAAGACCTCGCCGCCGATTTCGAAGCGCAACGCCACTTGCGGTTGCAACAGCCCCAGCCCAATCCCCGCGAGGATGGCGATGAACAGCCACGTCGTCAGCCGATTGTTTTGCTGCATTTCCAGATCCCCGATGAAAATCGCTATAATTCTGGTTTGACCAACGTTGGGGTCTCCACCCCGGTTGACGATTTTGATCTCTTTCCTTCCCACGCCCACCCTACAACGATTCTGGCGCTGGTGGAAACGGCAACTGGCTTCCCTGCTGCCCGCCCGCCTGCGAGACCGCTATGGAAGGCAGGCCGGTTATTTTGTCACTATCGACGACGGGATGGTGGAAATCCATCGTCAGGCGGGAGAGACGCTAAAGCGCGTCGCCCGGATGACGACGGCGGAACTGCCGGAAGATGCCGCCGATCGGGACGAATCCCGGCCCGTGGTCCTATTGCTGAATCCCGGGCAGTATCTGCGGCGCCGCATCGTCCTGCCGGCCGCCGCCCGGGACAATCTCATCCAGGTGGTCGGCTTCGAACTCGACCGCCACACCCCCTTCAGCGCCGATCAGGTCCATTACACCGCCCGGGTCGTCAAAGCCCTGCCCGGTGACCGGATCCGTGTCGAATTCGTTCTGGTCCTGAAAGCGTTGCTGGACGAATGCCTGGATCGCCTGAGCGAAGCGGGCCTCTCCCCCCACCGGGTCACCATCCGATCACCCGAAGGCGAACCGCTGCCGGACATCGACCTGCTGCCCGCCGAACGCCAACCCCGGAGCCGCCGATGGCAACGCCGGCTGAACTACGGCCTGGCCATGGTGGCGCTCGGTTTGCTCATCGCGGCGATGACCCTGCCCATCGTCCATCAACGGCGCACCATCGCCCAGCTGGAGCGGATGGTACGCCAGACCCGGCAAGCCGCCGACGAAGCCCGGCGGCTGCAGCAGCAAGTCACCACCCTGCAACGACAGGCCCGTTTCGTCCTGGACCGGAAACAAGCGTCCCGTCCCCTGATCGAGGTGCTGGAAGAGCTCAGCCGGCGATTGCCCAACGACACCTGGCTGACGGGGCTTCACTATCGGGAAGGAAAATTGCAGATCGACGGCAAATCGGCGACCGCCGCCAAACTGGTGGAGCTGTTGGAAAACTCGCCTTACTTTCGCAATGTTCATTTCGTCTCCCCCATCACCCAGGACCGCCTGAGCGGACTGGAACGATTCCGCATCAGCATGGACGTGAAACGCGATGACGCTGAATGACACCTGGCAACGGATTCTGGCCGTCGCGCTTCTCCTGCTCCCCCTGGCCTTGGTCCATCTGACCGTGGTGGCCCCGTACCTGCATCACCTGGCGGAAAACCGGGAACGCATCGAAGACCTGAAGTTCCAACTCCAGCGCCTGCAGCGCGCCGCCGCCAAGGTCCCCCTGTGGCGTCAGCGATTGAAGGCCCTGGAAGCGGGCCACAGCGGCGAGCGGCACTTCCTCAAGGGCACCACCCCCACCCTGGCCGCCGCCGAGCTGCAGAACCGCCTCGGTGAAATCGTCCGTAGCGCCGGTGGGGAGATCACCAGCACCCAAACCCTGGCCGGCAAGCCGGAAGGTCCGTTCACCCGTGTGGCGGTTCGGATTCGCTTCACCGCCTCCACCCCGGCACTGCGCCGGATTCTTCACACCGTGGAAGCCGAAAAGCCGCTGCTGATCGTCGAAAATCTACGCATCCGGCCGACCCGTGGCCGCCGCGACCCAAAGACCCGGAAAACCGTTCCCGTCGATCGCCTGAACGTGGACATGCGCGTGGTCGGCTATCTTCGCACACCGGCATCATGAAACCATCCCTGTCGAACCTTACCACCGCTTTTCTCGCCGCCGTCTGCTTGGCGCTGGGGGGGATCGTCGCCTGGGAGGCGTCGAAACGGGCCGAGATCACCGTCACCCCGCCACCTGCGCCCAAGCTGGAGACGCCACCCCCGCCGCCCGGGGAATTCCGCCTGCCGCCGCTCGAACATTACCGAAATTTCGTCTCCCGCCCCCTGTTCATCGAGGGCAGGACCCCGATCCCGGCAGAGGCGCAGGAAACGGGAACCACTGCCGCATCCGATCTTTCCACGCTACAATTGACCGGCATCCTGGACACGCCGGAATCCGGTCAAGTCGTGCTGCTGCGCAGCCGGGACGGCAAACGCCATTATCGCCTGCACCCCGGGGAGACGATCGACGGCTGGCGCCTCGTGGAGATAGCGCCCGATCAGGTGGTGTTGCAGCGGGGGGGACGCCGGCAACCGCTCCGGTTGCACAAGCCGCGCCCCAACGCCCCGGTCACCCCCGAACGACGCCGAACCGCCAAGCCGCCCTTGCGCCGGAACAACCCTTTCCTCAAGAAACGCCTGGACAATCCTTTCCTCAAGAAAAACATCAAAAGGGAACCATCGTGATCCGTGGTCTCAAGTTCACCCTGTGCACCCTGGCGCTGCTCACTTCGTCCGCCTGTCAACAGCTCACCCAACGGCCGGGGGACAAACTTCCCCTCGAACTGCTGGAGGTTCCCCCCCCGCCCCCCGAAGAAGCCGAAGCGCCCCTCCCGACGGAACGACCCGTCGGCCAGCCGTTGAACGAAGCGGAAATCACCTTGGGACGCGGCGCGCTCATCCAGCCGCCCCGGCCGCACCGGGCCGAGCGGGCACAGGGCAAGTACACGCTCAACTTCGACGACGCCGACCTGTCCGAAGTGCTCAAGGTCGTCTTCGGCGACATCCTGAAACAAAATTATCTCCTCAGCCCCAAGGCCGGGGGGAAGATCACCCTGCACACCACCCGCCCCCTGCGCCGGGAGGAGGTGTTGCCGGCCCTGGAAATGGCGTTGCGTACCAACGGCCTGGCCCTGGTGAAGAAGGACGGTTTCTACTGGATCGGCGCCGTCAACGAAGCCACGCCCGGCGCCCCCTTGACGCTGGGCGGCGGCCCGCTGCCGCCGGGTTACCAGATCCGCATCTTCCCCCTGCGGTACGTAGGGGCGGACTCGATGGAGAAAGTCCTCAAGCCACTTCTTTCCCCTAAAGCCATCATCCACGTCGACGAGGTCCGCAATCTTCTGATGGTGGCCGGCAGCGCCGAGGAGCTGGCCGGCGCCGAGGAAACGGTCCGCACCTTCGACATCAACTATCTCGCCGGCATGTCCGTAGGCCTGTTTCCCCTGAAAAACCTCGACGCCGAAACCCTGGCCCAGGACCTGAAAAAAGCCTTGGGGGAAAAGGTGTTCCAGGACACCTCCCTGCTGCGCCTGCTACCGATCAAACGACTCAACGCCCTGATGGTGATCACCACCCAGCCCGAATACCTGGCACTCACGCAGAAATGGGTCAAGCGCCTCGACCGGGCCATCGTGGAAGAAAGCGGTGCGGTCCACGTCTACCGGGTTCAGAACGTCGACGCGGTCAAACTGGCGGAAACCCTCAACCAGATCTTCACCGGCAAACGCAGCCAGAAGCCTGCGGCCAAGCTGGCCCCCGGCCTCAAAAAGACCAAGGTCGGCGACAAGTCCCGCCCGACCCAAGGCGCGCCCGCCAAACCCCAGGGCGAAATCCGCATCATCGCCGACGAACCCAACAATTCGCTGATCATCATCGCCGACCAGGCGGATTACCGGGCCATCGAACGGGTGGTGAAACAGTTGGACAAGCTGCCCCTGCAGGTGCTCATCGACGCCTCCATCATCGAAGTGACGTTGACCGACGACCTACAATACGGCCTGGAATGGTTCGCCCAGAACAAGCTGCCCAAGCAGCACAGCGTCACCGGCTTCACCAGCCAGGGCCTGAACCTGGGCGACGTGGCCAAGAACGCCCTGCTGAACACCCTGGCCCCCGGCTTCACCTACGTGTGGCAGAGCAAATCCCAGGACATCGGCGTCATCCTCAGGGCCGCGGCGGAAAAGGGCAAGCTCAACGTGATCTCATCCCCGTCGCTGATGGTGCTCAACAATCACGAGGCCACGATCGTGGTGGGGGAACAGATCTCCCTGCGTACTTCCGAAGTGGTCAACACCGGAACCGCCGGCACCAACCCGCTGGTCACCCAGACCTTCCAGCAGCGCGACACCGGGGTCCAACTCAAGATCAAACCCCGGGTCAACGCCGGCGGCCTGGTCATCATGGAGCTGGACCAACGGGTGGACGACATCGGCCGTCGCCTGGAAGGCAACCCCAACCCCAACATCATCCAGCGCCAGATCAAAAGCACCGTCGCGGTCAAGAACGGCGACACCCTGGTGTTGGGCGGGCTGATCAAGGACAACCGCAACAAGAACCGCACCGGCATTCCCTTCCTCTACAATCTGCCGGTGATCGGTCACCTGTTCGGCACCACTACGGAAAACGTCAGCCGCACCGAACTGGTGGTGCTGATCACCCCGCGGGTGGTCCGGAACCGTCACGACGCTTACGCGGTCACCAACGAATTCCGTCTGCGCCTGAAGGAGCTCTACCAAACACCGGAACGATATTTGAAACAGCCGGCGGCAAAATCCAAGTCTCGACCGGAAACCTGACCGTCAAGCCCCTTCCCTCAAGCGGGCGGTCAGGGTCACGTAATCCACCTTGCCGCTGCCCAGCAGGGGCAATTCTTCGCAATGGACGATGCGCCGGGGCAACCACAATTCCGGCATTCCCCGCCGGCGCGCGGCCGCTTGCAACGCCGCCAGCGAAGCCGTGAGACATTCGCTGACCAGGACCACCGCTTCGCCGCGCCGGCCATCGGCCAGGGCGACGGCCGCATGACGCCGGTCGGGCCATATCTGCGCCGCCAGGCTTTCGACGGCGCTCAGGGGAACCATTTCCCCTCCCACCTTGGCGAAGCGTTTCAGGCGCCCGACGATGGTCACGAAGCCATCGTCGTCCACCTGCACGATGTCGCCGGTGTCGTACCAGCCTTCCCCGTAACGGGACCGGGGCGCCACCCGCTCTCCGGGCCTGCCGGGCAGCAGATAGCCCAACATGACGTTGGGGCCGCGCACGTGCAAACGGCCGCCCTCGGCCACCCCGGGCACCGGCTCCAGGCGCCACTCGATGCCCGGCAGAAACCGGCCCACGGTTCCGGCGCGATAATACATGGGCGTGTTCACCGCCAACACCGGGCTGGTTTCCGTGGCCCCGTACCCTTCCAAAATCCTCAAGCCGAACTTGTCCATCCACAGCCGCCGCACGTCCGGCTGCAGCTTTTCCGCCCCGGCGAACACGTAACGAACGCTGTAAAAATCATAAGGGTGAGCCGCACGGCCATAGCCCCCCAGGAAGGTGTTGGTACCGAACAGAACTGTGGCGTTGATCTCGTAGGCCAGTTCGGGAACGACGCGATAGTGGAGGGGATTGGGATAGAGAAACAGCCGCATCCCCGAAATCAACGGCAGAATGGTACCCGGCCCCAGACCGAACACGTGGAACAGCGGCAGGACGTTGAGAATCACGTCGTTGGCGTTGAAGTCGATCACCGCCCCCATCTGGGCGCAATTGCTCAACAGATTGCGATGGGACAGCAACACCGCCTTCGGGCGGCCCTCGGAACCGGAGGTGAACAGCATCACGGCCGGTTCCCCCGCCGCCCCTCCTCCAGTCGGAGGACGCCAGCGCATGCCCACGGCGGCGAGCATGGCCCGCAGGCGTCTCGACACCGAGATCCGGGCCCGCCAGTCTTCCAGATAACGGATCCGGACACCCTGCCGCTCCAGGCCGGCGACGGCCTCCGCCAATCCGGCGGCGGCCACGAAGCGCCTCGAGGTCACCACCGTGCCGATGCCTCCCGTGTCGCAGGCGCCGGCCAGCCCCGCCGCCCCCGCCGTATAGTTCAAAAAGGCCGGCAACCGCCGCGCCAGGTGACAACCGAACAACAACGCCACCGTCGCCGCGCTGCCGGGCAACAAAATACCCACCGCCGCCTCCGGCCCGTCGTCCTCCTCCAGCAGCGATCCCATGAGCACGGAGCGGACGAGTAGGTCGAAATAACGCCAGGGGCGGCGCTCCCCATCCTCCAGAACCCGGCGCCCCAGGCCGTACAATCGCACGGCGTCGAGCAGAGCGGCCAGCAGGGTCCGGTCCGTGGGGGCGGTCACCAGCATCATCTCCGCCATCAGGGCGGCCAGGCGCTCCCCGGCCCGTTTGCGTCGATCGGCGCCTTTGACCGCCTCGGGCGGCCGGATGTCCCGGGGTGGCAGCACGCAGACCCGGATCCTGGGAAACCAGCGTTTCCGGACCGGGCCGTCGAGGCGGGAAAACGGGGTGTACTGGGCGCCGTCGATGCGCACCGGGAGCACGAGGGCCCCGGCCCGGTCGGCCACCATCCCGGGACCGTCGTAGACCTTCATCAGGGTTCCGGTGACCGTGATCCGGCCCTCGGGAAAGATGACGGTGCGGTGGCCCGCCTTCAGATGACGGATCAGGGACTTCAAGGCGCCGGACTGGCGCGGATCGAGGGAAAACACCCGGGCGAAACGCAAAAACGGCCGCACCCAGGGCAGGCGAGCGATATGGGTGTTGATGGCGAAGGTCAACTCTCCGGGAAGAAAGGCCCAGAGAATGACGGGATCGAGGAAGGACTGATGATTGGCGACGATCAACACCGGGCCCTCCGCCCTCTGATAATGGGCCAGACCCTCGACCTCCACCCGGTAGAGAATGCGTAAAATCAGACGGACGAACGCTTTCACCATACTCGCCACCTATACTATCGAAAGGGGCCGGGCAGGCGAATCATGAACGCTTTTCACGTTCCCCGGGACTGGCGTGAGGCCGCCGGATGCATCGAACGCGCCCAACGGGGCAGAATCCTGGTACTCGGCGCCAGCGATCGCGGCAAGAGCACCTTCTGCGCCTACCTGGCCTGGTATCTGCTGCGGCGCGGTCACCGGCCCGCCTACGTGGACGCCGACGTCGGACAGAAGGACATCGGCCCGCCGGCCACCATCAGTCTCGGCTATCCGGATTTGAACCGGTCCCTGGAAACCTTGCCGCCCGCCGCCCTGTATTTCGTCGGCGCCGTCACGCCGCTGGCCCATCTGCTGCCCATGGTGGTGGGCACCCGCAAGCTGGCCGAGCAGGCCGGCCGGCCGTTCGTCATCATCAACACCAGCGGCCTGGTGGCGGACGTGGGGGAAATCCTCAAGACCTTCCAGATCGACGCGCTGCAGCCGGACTGGATCGTCACGTTGGAACGGGGTCGGGAGCTGGAAGCCATCGTGGCGGCCCACCGCCATTTTCCCCTGTTGCGGCTGTCTCCCTCCCCCCTGGCCCAGAGCAAATCGCCGGAAGTGCGACGCCGGCGTCGACTGGCGGCCTTCCGTCACCACTTCCGCCAGGCCCGCCCGTGGCGGATTCCGGTCTCCGAACTGATCCTGCAACGGCTGCCGGTCGGGGAAAAGCGGCCCTGGGGGGAAATCCTCACGCCGAACCGCCTGTGCGCCCTGGCGGACCGACGACAAAGGGTCCTGAGTCTCGCTTTGATCCGGAACTACGACGCCGACGGCCACCGCCTCACCTTGTACAGTCCGGTGCGGGAGAATGGCGCCGTCCTCCAGCTGGGCGACCTGCACCTGACCCTCGACTGAACTCAGGCCGCCTCGGCCTCCCGTTCCATTTCCCGTTGCAGCAGCTCCACCATGTCGTTGAGACCGTCGGACAACACGGCAACGATGTCGTCCAGGGTCAAAATACCCACCAATGCCCCGCGCTGGTCCACCACCGGCAGACGACGCATCCCCGCCTCGCGCATCTTGGTGACCGCCGAATGGACGTCCTCCGATTCCATCGCCACGGGCACGTCCCGGCTCATGATCTCGGCCACGGTCACGCTCTCGCCGGACAGGCCCTCGGCCCCCACCTGGAGAGTGACGTCCCGGTCGTTGAGGATCCCCACCGGCGTCTGGATGATCTCGCTGGGAGCCGGCAGAGACTCGGTGTTCTTTTTCTTCTTCCGTCGCCCACCCCACCAACTGCGCTTTTGCTTGGCCGTCTGCAGGGCGGGATTGTATTCCCGTTCGTCGGTCACGACGAGACTACGGACCCGTCGGTCACGCATGAGCCGGACCGCATCGGCCACCAGCGTGTCGGCGGTGATCGTCTCCACCCGGCGCTGGCACACATCCCTGACGGGGCGCCAGGCACGCCGGTGCGGCACGTATTTGTACAGCTTGTGCATCATCTCCAAGAACCACCTGGGCCGCGCCAGCACGATGTAGAAAAGCAACAGATCGGCTTCCGGGATGCCGATGGTGATCTCGTCGACGACCATCAGAATCACGGTCCAGAAGATGACCTTCGCTTTGTAGGAGCGTTCCTTCTTTTTCTTGGGTTTCTTGGTGACTGCGGTTTTGTCCGTCATGGTGGTTTCCTGGATCGAATTCACTTGCCGACTTCCACCTCACGCTGGATTTCCCGCTGCAGCAGCTCCACCATGTCGTCGAGACTGTGCGACAGCATGGCGATGGTGTCGTCCAGGCTCAAGGTGCCGATCAGATGGCCGCGCTCATCGACGATGGGCAATTGCCGGGCGCCGATCTCGCGCATCCGTTCCACCACCGAATGCACGTCCTGCGAGGCTTCCGCCACCACGGGATCCGGCGTCATCACCTCCCTTACCGGCGTATCCTCCCAGGGCAACCCTTCCGCCTCGACCCGCAGAGCCAGGTCCCGGTCCGTCAGGATGCCGACCGGCACTTGGATCGTGCCGCCCGCCGCTTCCTCCCCCTTCTTGCCCTTGTCGCCCTCTTTCGCCGCATCGTCGCCCGCGTAAGGTCGCGATTCCACCACGATCAGGCTGCGCAGGTGTTCGTCGCGCATCAACTGGGCCACCGCCATCGCCCCCTCGTCGGGCGTCACCGTGACCACCTCGCGTTTGCAGATGTCCCCCACGGTGTGCCAGGACTGGCGGTCCGGCATGTATTCATAGACCCGGTGCACCACTTCCAGCATCCAGCGGGGCAGGAAAACCAGCAGGGCCAGAATGATGGCCTCCGCCAAAGGCAGGCCCGGGGTGATCTCGTCGGCGATCATGAACACGAAGATCCACAACAGCGCCTTGCCCCGGTACGAACGCTGTTTCTTCGGTTTGGTGGATTTCTTCCGCTTTGCCAATGCCTGTCGTTCTGCCATGTTCCAGCGGCCTGCAACGATATACGCTCAAATCGGTCTTATCTTAAAGGGTTTTGCGACAAATCGGAAACCAGAGACCGACCGGCGGTTTGCTGTTCCGCCCCATCGCGGCAGGAAGCGGTGGTAAAACACTGGACACGACAGGCGAAGTTTAAATATAATCATTCTCATTTCTAATTCCATGAGAACCGCCATGGATCCCAAGCCACTGAGCAGCGCCGTTCCCGGTGGGCGCTTGCGTATCACCGCCATCCTGGACAAACCGGCCCGGCTGCGCCTGCTCGGCCTGAATCTGGCGCCGGGAACCACCGTGACCGTGCTGCGCAACCGCCGGGGATCGGTGATCCTCGGTCACCGTCACGCCCGCATGGCCGTCGGCCGCCGACTGGCCGAACGCATTCTGGTCGAAGAATTGACGCCATGACGACCTACACCGTCGCCCTGATCGGCAATCCCAATTCCGGCAAGACTTCCCTGTTCAACGCCCTCACCGGCGCCCGGCAACGAACCGGTAACTGGCCGGGCGTCACCGTGGAACGCAAAGAGGGGGAATACCGCCATGGCGACGACCGCTTCCACCTGGTCGATCTTCCGGGCACCTATTCCCTCGATCCCGAAGACACCGCCGCCGACGAACGCATCGCCCGGGACTATCTCGTTTCCCGCCAGGCCGACGTGGTGGTCAACATCGCCGACGCCAATCATCTGGAGCGGGCCCTGTATCTGGCTCTGCAACTGGCGGAAACCGGCATTCCCCAGGTCCTGGCGCTGAACATGATGGATTTGGCGGAGACACGCGGCATCCGGGTGGACTGCCGGGCGCTGGAACAGTGGCTGGGGGTTCCCGTGGTCCCGATCGTCGCCAAACGGGGCGAGGGCCTCGAGGTACTGAAGCGGGCCATCGCCCGTCAAGCGAGGGAAAAGAGGCTCCCCAACCTCGAGGCGGTTCCCTACCCGGATACGGTGGAAACCGCCGTCGCCGAGCTGATCCCCTTCCTTGCCGCCGACACGAAAGCGCCGCCGCGCTGGCTTGCCCTCCATTTGCTGGCCGGCCACTCCCCACCCCAGACGCTACCCCCCACCGTGCTGGAAACCGCTTCCCGGCTGCGCCGGAAACTGGCGCGGGCTCTGGAACAGGACGTGGATCTGGTCGTCGCCGACGCCCGTTACCATCAGGCCCATCGCATCGCCGCCCAGGCGGTCATCCACGCCGGCGATGAAGGGAATTCCTGGTCCGACCGCATCGACGCGGTAGTGCTCAACCGCTGGCTCGGGGTGCCGGTGTTCCTGGCGGCCATGTATTTGATGTTCACCTTCGCCATCAACGTCGGCGGCGCCTTCGTCGATTTTTTCGACCAGGCCGCCGGGGCCCTTTTCGTCGACGGCCTCAAGCATCTGCTGGCGTCCTGGGGTGTACCCGCCTGGCTCCAGGTGCTGCTCGCCGATGGCGTCGGCGGCGGCGTGCAGGTGGTCGCCACCTTCATTCCCATCATCGGCTTCCTCTACCTCTTCCTCACC
>JALSGR010000023.1 GCA_026982635.1 Methylothermaceae bacterium
ATCGAGCAGGCCGACGCCGCCGGGCGTGGTTATCTGTATTACGTCTCCCTCAAGGGGGTGACCGGCGCCGGCCATCTGGATCTGGAGGACGTGGCCCGCAAGGTGGCGGCGATCAAGGCCCTGGCCAAACTGCCGGTTGGGGTCGGTTTCGGGGTCAAGGATGCCGCCACCGCCGCCCGCATGGCGCGGCTCGCCGACGCCGTGGTGGTGGGCAGCGCCCTGGTGGCCAAAGTGGAGGAAAATCTGGAAGCGCCGGCGCGGATCGGCTCCGAGATCACCGCCCTGCTGGCGGCGATGCGCCGGGCGATGGATACGGAGGTGACGCCGGCATGAGTTGGTTCCAGAAACTGGTTCCGGCCCGGATCCGCACCGAGGCCAATCGCAAGAGCGGGGTGCCGGAAGGGCTATGGAGTAAGTGCCCGGCCTGCAGCGCCATTCTCTACAAGGCGGAGCTGGAGCGCAACCTGGAGGTGTGCCCCAAGTGCAACCACCACATGCGCATCGGCGGGCGCAAGCGCCTCGACGTCTTCCTCGACCCGGAAGGGCGCGAGGAGATCGGCGCCGAGCTTCGTCCCAGCGATCCCCTCAAGTTCAAGGACACCAAGAAGTACAAGGACCGCCTCGCCCAGGCCCAGAAGTCCACCGGCGAAACCGATGCCCTGGTGGTGATGCGCGGTCTGCTCAAGGGGCAGGCCCTGGTGGCGGCGGCCTTCGACTTCAACTTCATGGGCGGCTCCATGGGATCGGTGGTGGGCGAACGCTTCGTCCGCGGCGTCGAGCGCGCCCTGGCGGACAAGATTCCGCTGGTGGTGTTCACCGCCAGCGGCGGGGCCCGGATGCAGGAATCCCTCCTGTCCCTGTTCCAGATGGCCAAGACCTCGGCGGCCCTGGCCCGATTGGGGGCGGCGGGCCTGCCGTTCGTCTCGGTGATGACCGATCCCACCATGGGCGGGGTGTCGGCCAGCCTGGCGATGCTGGGGGATCTCAACCTCGCCGAGCCGGGGGCGCTCATCGGTTTCGCCGGTCCGCGGGTGATCGAGCAGACCGTGCGTGAGAAGCTTCCGGAAGGTTTCCAGCGCAGCGAGTTCCTTTTGGAACACGGGGCCCTGGACATGATCGTCGACCGCCGCGACCTGCGCGATACCGTCGCCGCTCTGCTGGCGCTCCTGACCACCGGTCGCCAGCCTCCCCATTCCCCCGGGCGTCATGGCGGCGAACCGGCGCCCGACATGGAATCCATGCCGCGAGTGGGCGACGAGGGTGACGCGGTCTGAGCCCCGCTTCGGTTGCCTGGAAGACTGGCTCGCCTGGCAACAGACGCTTCATCCCCGCAAGATCGACCTCGGCCTGGGGCGGGTGCGCCGGGTCTTCGAGCGTCTGTCGCCCGCTTACCGGCCACCGCCGACCGTCACGGTCGCCGGTACCAACGGCAAAGGTTCCTGTGTGGCGCTGCTGGATGCGATGCTTCGTGCCGCCGGCTACCGGGTGGGTGCCTATACTTCCCCGCATCTGTTGCGCTACAACGAGCGCATCCGGATCGACGGCGTTCCCGTGGCCGACGAGGACATCTGCGCCGCCTTCGACCGGATCGATCGGGCCCGCGACGGGGTCAGTCTGAGCTTCTTCGAGTTCGCCACCCTGGCCGCGCTGGATCTGTTTCAGCGGGCCGGTGTCGAGGTGCAATTACTGGAAGTGGGGTTGGGGGGGCGTCTGGACGCCGTCAACATGATCGACGCCGACGTGGCCGTCGTCACCAGCATCGACATCGATCACAAGGAATGGCTGGGGGAAGACCGCGAGGCCATCGGCTTCGAGAAGGCCGGCGTGTTGCGTCCGGGCAGGCCAGCCATCGTCGGGGACCGTCGACCGCCCGCCAGTCTGCTGCGGCACGGGGAAAAGCTGGGGGCCAGGCTGTTCTGTCTGGGAAAGGATTTCGATTATCGCCGCCACGGGGATACCTGGGCGTGGCGGGACGCCGATTCCCGCTTGGAAGATCTACCCCTTCCGGCTCTCCCCGGAAGGCAGCAGTTGGACAACGCCGCGGTGGCGATCGCCGCCCTGCGAAAGTTCGCTCTTCCCTTGACCGTCGACGCGATCCGCGCCGGCCTGAGGCAGGTCCATCTGCCGGGGCGCTACCAGCTCATCGACGGTCGGCCGCCCCTGCTCCTGGACGTGGCCCACAACCCCCAGGCGGTCCGGCTGCTGGCGGACCACCTCGTCCAGCGCTTTCCCGGGCGGCGGATATTGGCCCTCTTCGCCGCCATGGCCGACAAGGACATCGAGGGCATGATTCGCCAGATGAAGGATCGCGTCGCGCTCTGGGCGCTGGCGCCGCTGCCGGGCAATCCCCGGGCGGCGTCCCTGGAACGGTTGCACCGCGCCTTCGCCGCCGAGGGGTTGGAGCCGCCGTTGAGCGGCTTCACCGATTGCCATCAGGCGCTGGCGGCTTTGAGACGGCAGGCCCGGCCGGACGACGTGATCGTGATCTTCGGTTCCTTCTTTCTCGCGGCGGAAATCCTGGCTTCCGATGGATGAACGCTTGAAACGTCGTTTGGTCGGCGGGGCGGTGCTGGCGCTGCTGGCCGTCATCTTCCTGCCCATGTTGTTCGAGGACGCGCTGAACCGTCCGCCCACCCTGGAGGAGCCCCTGCCGGAACTGCCCGCCCCCGGGGAACTTCCCCCGCCCTCCGTGGTCTCTCCTCCGCCCAGATTACCGCTCGCCTCCGCCTGGGTGGTGCAGGTGGGCAGTTTCGCCCGATCGGACAACGCCGCCAAGCTGGAGGCGAGCTTGCGCGACGCCGGTTTCCCCGCCTTCGTCGATACCGTGACCACCCCCAAGGGGCTTCGTTACCGGGTTCGCGTGGGGCCGGTGCTCGACAAGGACGAGGCGGCGCGGCTGGCCGAACGCATCCATGAGCGGCTGGGGCTCAAGGGCTTCGTCGCTTCCCATCCCCAATAATCCAGTTCGTTAAGCCGGTCACGAACCGGTCAATTTTTCGGGCTATCCTTGCATCGAGAGTGATGCTTTTTTCATCCTCTATTATTCACTATTTTGAAACAAAATATATAATATTGAATTTTTGTAAATCATTACTATAATAACAACGGATTCTAACTTTAGAACTAAGCGGAGGTGTTCATGAAGAAATTGCTGATGATCCTGAGTCTGGTGGGCTTGAGCGCTGCGGCGACGGCCCAGGACGCACCGCGCTCGGTCGACGAGGCGGTCGCGAAGTGGAACCAGGTGCTGCGGCAGGGCAACCTCGACGCCCTGATGCATCTGTACGCCAAGGACGCCATGGTGTTGTTGCCCAACGGCGAGGTGGTGAAGGATGAAAAAGCCATTCGCCGCTTCTGGCGCCATTTGCTGGCCAGGAAGGGCGGTCGTTACGAGATGGATCTGGACGACGTGCTCTACTCCAAGGACGATACCGTGGTCTCGACCTTGCGCTGGAACAATCTGGACGGCGAGCTGAAATACACCTACGACGGCGTCATCTATAACGTCTTCAAGAAGCAGCCGGACGGCACCTGGAAGGCCCAGGTCCAGCGCTGGAACTGATCGACGAACGAAACCTGATTATTTCAGGACCGCGGAAGAAAGGCCCCGGCAGGTGCCGGGACACCTTTCCAGGCGGTTTTTTTATGCCTGGCCGTAACGCCTTTCCACGTAGCGTTCCACCAGGGCCTGGAATTCCTCGGCGATCCGATCCCCCTTCAGGGTGACGGTCTTGCGCCCGTCCTCGTACACCGGCGCCACCGGGTTCTCCCCCGTTCCCGGCAGGCTGATGCCGATGTTGGCGTTCTTGCTTTCCCCGGGGCCGTTGACCACGCAGCCCATCACCGCCACGTGCATCTCCTCGACACCAGGATATTTCTCCCGCCATTCGGGCATCTTGCGGCGCAGGTAGTCCTGGATCTGCTGGGCCAGGCGCTGGAAGTAATCGCTGGTGGTGCGGCCGCAGCCGGGGCAGGCGATGACCTGCGGGGTGAAGGAGCGGATCCCCATGGTCTGGAGGATCTCCTGGGCGACGACGACTTCCTTGGTGCGCGAGGCGCCCGGTTCCGGGGTCAGGGAGATGCGGATGGTGTCGCCGATGCCCTGCTGCAGCAACACCGCCAGGGCGGCGGTGGAGGCGACGATCCCCTTGGTGCCGATGCCGGCCTCGGTCAGCCCCAGGTGGAGGGCGTAGTCGCAGCGCCGGGCCAGTTCCTGATAGACGGCGATCAGCTCCTGAACCCCGCTCATCTTGCAGGAAATGACGATGCGGTTCGGCGGCAGCCCCAGTTCCTCGGCCTTGGCGGCGCTCTCCAGGGCCGAGGTGATCACCGCCTCGCGCATCACCTCGTCCAGATCGCGGGGCTCGGGCGACTTGGCGTTCTCGTCCAGCAGCCGGGCCAGCACCGCCTGATCGAGGCTGCCCCAGTTGACGCCGATGCGTACCGGTTTGTCGAAACGGAGGGCGAATTCGATCATCTGGGCGAACTGGGGGTCGCGCTTGGAGCCGCGGCCCACGTTGCCGGGATTGATGCGGAACTTGGCGAGGGCCTCGCCGCAGGCCGGGTGTTTGGCCAGCAGGCGGTGGCCGTTGAAGTGGAAGTCACCCACCAACGGCACGTCGCAGCCGCGGCGGTCCAGTTCCTCGCGGATGCGGGGGACGGCGGCGGCGGCCGCCTCGGTGTTGACGGTGATGCGGACGATTTCCGAACCGGCCTGGGCCAGTTCGATCACCTGGGTCACGGTGGCGGCGACGTCCTCGGTGGCGGTGTTGGTCATGGACTGGACCACCACGGGGGCGCCGCCGCCGATCTGAACGTCGCCGACCCGGACGCCGATGGAGGTTCTTCTCGGGATGGGGGGAGTGCTCATGATTGCCTTCGAAGTGCGTGTCAGCTGCTAGTATTGTTGATGGAACGACCCGACGATCGTCGTCGCAACATTATAAGTGAAACGCCGCTTCCGTGAGGATTCATTATTTTTCCGACCTTCATCTGGAATTCGGCGCCATCGAGCTGCCGGCGGTCGATGCCGACGTGGTGGTGGCCGCCGGCGACATCGGTGTCGGCCTGCAGGGACTGCGTTGGCTGGCGCGCCTGAACCGGCCGGTGATCTACGTGGCCGGCAATCACGAGTTCTATTCCCACGAATATACTTCCCTGCTCGCCCGCCTGAGCGAAGCGGCGAAGGGCAGCCAGGTGCGCTTTCTGGAAAACGGCAGTTACGTGATCGGGCGGGTGCGCTTTCTCGGCTGCACCCTGTGGACCGACCTGGGCGCCGGGGACGAAGACGTGAGCCGGCTGGAGTCGTCGGTCAACGATTTCCGCAAGATCCGTTTCCAGGACGGCGCCTACCGCCTCCACCATTATCTGTCCCTGCACCGGCGCTCGCGCGAGTGGCTGGAACGGGCGCTGCAGACCCCTTTCCCGGGGCCGACGGTGGTGGTGACCCATCACGCTCCCACTTTCTGGAGCTGGGACAACCGGCCCTCGGCCCTCAACCGTTTCGCCTACTGCAACGATCTGCGCGAGTTCATGTACCGCTACGAGATCGCCGCCTGGTTTCACGGCCATACCCACGTAGTGTGGGACTACCGGTGCGCCGATACCCGGGTGCTGTGCAATCCACGCGGTTACCAGGGGCGCCGGCTGGTGGCCGATTTCCGCCCCGACCGGGTGGTCGAGATTTGATCTTCGCCCCCTGCGCCGCCTTTT
>JALSGR010000024.1 GCA_026982635.1 Methylothermaceae bacterium
CCCCAGGGTGATGTAGCCCAATCCCACGTCCATCAGGGTCTGGAGCTTGCGGGCGATCACCGGCACGGCGCCGAAGAAGTCCAGGGCCTCCTCCACCGTCATCGCCAGCACCTCGTGGATGGTCTTGCCCTTGTAGCGGATCTCCAGGGTCTCGCGGTTGTAGCGCTTGCCCTTGCAAACGTCGCAATGGACGTAGATGTCGGGCAGAAAGTGCATCTCCACCTTGATCACCCCGTCCCCCTTGCAAGCCTCGCAGCGCCCGCCCCGGACGTTGAAACTGAAACGCCCCGGGGTGTAACCCCGGGCCCGGGCCTCCGGGGTTGCGGCGAACAGCTCGCGGATGGGGGTGAACAGCCCGGTGTAGGTGGCCGGGTTGGAACGGGGGGTGCGGCCGATGGGGCTCTGGTCGATGTCCACCACCTTGTCGAAGTGTTCCAACCCCTCGACTCCCCGGCAGGGCGCCGCGCTGAGACCGGCGCCGTTGAGCGCCCGGGCGGCGAGGGGATAGAGGGTGTCGTTCACCAGGGTCGATTTCCCGGAGCCGGACACCCCGGTGACGCAGGTGAACAATCCCACCGGGAAGGCCACGTCGATGTCTTTCAGATTGTTGCCGCTGGCCCCGCGGACCACCAATTGACGCTTGGGATCGGCGGGGGTCGTGGAGGCCGGCACGGCGATGACTTCCCGGCCGCTCAGATAACGCCCGGTAAGGGATTCGGGAACGGCGCAGATCTCCGACACCGTGCCCTGCGCCACCACCCGCCCGCCGTGAATGCCGGCGCCGGGGCCGATGTCGACGATGTGGTCGGCGGCGCGGATGGCGTCCTCGTCGTGTTCCACCACGATCACGGTGTTGCCCAGATCGCGCAGGTGCAGGAGGGTGTCGAGCAGACGCTGGTTGTCCCGCTGATGCAGGCCGATGGAAGGTTCGTCGAGCACGTACATGACGCCCACCAGACCAGCGCCGATCTGGCTCGCCAGCCGGATGCGCTGGGCTTCGCCGCCGGACAGGGTGTCGGCGCTGCGATCCAGGCTGAGATAGTCCAGTCCGACGTTGACCAGGAAGGTCAGCCGGGTGCGGATCTCCTGGACGATGCGGCGGGCCACCTCCCCACGCCGGCCGGCGAGGTGAAAATCCTGGAAAAACGCCAGACAGTCGCGGATGGACATGCGGGTCAGCTGTGGCAGGGTCCTTTCGGCGACGAACACGTGGCGGGCGGCCCGGTTCAGGCGGGTGCCGTCACACTCGGGGCAGGGACGCACCGACAGATACTTGGCCAATTCCTCCCGCACCACGTTGGAGTCGGTCTCCCGGTAGCGACGCTCCATGATGGGAATCACCCCCTCGAAGGGATGACGCTTGACCACTCCCCGGCCGCGGCCGCCGAAATAGCGGAAGGCGATCGTCTCCTTCCCGCTGCCGTAGAGGACGATGCGGCGGATCTTCTCCGGCAACCGAGCGAAGGGGGTCTCCGGATCGAAGCCGTAATGGGCCGCCAGCGCCTGGATCAGGGCGTAGTAATAGGCGTTGCGCCGGTCCCAGCCGCGGATCGCCCCGCCCGCCAGACTCAGCTCGGGGTTGTGGACGATCCTGTCGGGATCGAAATAGGATTTCACTCCGAGACCGTCACAGGCAGGACACGCCCCCTTGGGATTGTTGAAGGAAAACAGCCGCGGTTCCAGCTCCTCCAGGGCGTAGCCGCACTCGGGGCAGGCGTACTGGTCGGAGAAAACCAGGGTCCGGGAAGGGTCGTCCATGTCGACCACCGTTACCATCCCCCCGGAAAGCTTGAGGGCGGTTTCCAACGACTCGGCCAGGCGGGCGCCGAGATCCGGCCGGATCCGGAACCGGTCCACCACCACTTCGATGGTGTGCTTGCGGCGCGGGTCCAGCGAGGGGGGATCGTCCAGATCCACCACCTCGCCGTCGATGCGGGCCCGGACGAATCCCTGGCCCCGCAGTTGCTCCAGCAACTGGAGGTGCTCCCCCTTGCGCGCCCGCACCACCGGCGCCAGCAACATCCAGCGGCTTCCGGCCGCCTGGGCCAGAACGGCGTCCACCATCTGGCTGATGGTCTGGGCCTCCAGGGCGACGCCGTGCTCGGGGCAGCGGGGAGTCCCGACCCGGGCGAACAACAGGCGCAGATAGTCGTAGATTTCCGTGACCGTGCCCACGGTGGAGCGCGGATTGTGGGAGGTGGATTTCTGCTCGATGGAAATCGCCGGCGACAGCCCTTCGATGGAGTCCACGTCGGGCTTTTCCATCAGCGACAGGAACTGGCGGGCGTAGGCGGACAAGGATTCCACGTAACGCCGCTGCCCTTCGGCATACAGGGTGTCGAAGGCGAGCGACGACTTGCCCGACCCCGACAAGCCGGTGATGACGATCAGCCTGTCACGGGGCAGATCGAGATCGATGTTTTTGAGATTGTGGGTGCGGGCGCCGCGAATTCGAATGCTCTCCATGGGGATGTCGGGTCTTAGAAGAACTTGATACTATAGAACGCTTTTCATGGACAAGGCAAAGGAGGAAGCGTTGCAGCCGAGCCCGATGACGTCCACCGAAAAACGCGCCGCCGCGGGTCTGGCCCTGATCTTCGCCCTGCGGATGCTGGGGCTGTTCATGATCCTGCCGGTGTTCGCCGTCCTGGCCGGGGACCTGGAGGGCGCCACCCCGCAACTGGTGGGCCTGGCGATCGGGGCTTACGGCTTCACCCAGGCGCTGCTGCAGATCCCCTTCGGCCTGTTGTCGGATCGGATCGGCCGCAAGACCGTCATCGCCGCCGGCCTGCTCCTGTTCGCCGCCGGCAGCGTGGTCGCCGCCGAGGCCGACACCATCTGGCAGGTGATCGCCGGGCGCGCTCTGCAGGGAAGCGGCGCGGTGGCCGCCGCGATCATGGCCCTGGCGGCGGACCTGACCCGGGAAGAGCACCGCACCAAGGCCATGGCGATGATCGGCATGAGCATCGGCACGGCCTTCGCCGCCTCCATGGTACTGGGCCCGGTGGTGGGCCACTGGCTCGGCCTGCCCGGCCTGTTCTGGGCGACCGCCGCCTTGGCGCTGCTGGGCCTGGTGGTCCTGTTCACCGTCGTCCCCAATCCCGCCGTGATCCGCTTCCACCGCGACGCCGAGGTCCAGCCGTCCCGTTTCACCACCGTCCTCGGCAACCCGGACCTGCTGCGGCTGGATTTCGGCATCCTCAGTCTGCACGCCGTCCTCACCGCCACCTTCGTCGCCCTGCCCTTGGCGTTGAGTCGTCACGCCGCCATTCCCACCTTCAAGCACAGTTACGTCTATCTGCCGGTGATGGCCGCATCGGTGCTCTTCATGGTGCCCCTAGTCATCATGGCGGAGAAGAAACGACGCCTGAAACCGGTGTTTCTGCTCGCCATCGCGCTGATCGCCTTGGCCGAGGCCGGCCTGCTCCGGTATCATGACCAACTGACCGGCATCGTCGTCGCCCTGCTGGTGTTCTTCACCGGGTTCAACGTCCTGGAGGCCCTGCTTCCCTCCCTGGTGTCGAAAACCGCCCCGGTCGATCTCAAGGGAACCGCCATGGGGGTCTACTCCAGCTGCCAGTTCCTGGGCGCCTTCCTCGGCGGCGCCGCCGGCGGCTGGCTGCACGCCCGTTACGGGCTGGCCGGCGTCTTCGCCTTCGGCGTCGCCCTGGCGGGCCTCTGGGGGGTGATCGCCCTGGGCATGAAACCGCCGCGCCCGGCGAGCAGTCTATTGGTGCACCTGGATCTGGCCGACCCCGGCCAGGCAGCTCGGCTGACCCGCCGGTTGCGCCGGCTGCCCGGCGTCGTCGAGGCCGTGGTGGTCCCCGACGAAGGGGTCGCCTACCTGAAAGTGGACCGGCGACGGTTCGACCGGAAACAACTGGACACCCTGGTGTCCCGTTTCACCCGATCTTCCCAATCCCAACCCGTGGAGAGTTGATATGGCATCGAGAGGCGTCAACAAAGTCATCCTGATCGGCAATCTGGGCGCCGACCCGGAAACCCGCTACATGCCCAGCGGCGATGCGGTCACCACCCTGCGCATCGCCACCAGCGAGACCTGGAAGGACAAGCAGACCGGCCAGACCCAGGAGCGCACCGAATGGCATCGGGTGGTGATGTTCGGCCGGCTAGCGGAAATCGCCGCCGAATACCTGAAGAAAGGCAGCCGGGTCTATATCGAGGGTCAATTGCGCACCCGCAAGTGGCAGGGGCAGGACGGCCAGGACCGCTACACCACCGAGATCGTGGCCCGCGAAATGCAGATGCTCGGCGGCCGGGGTGAGGGCACCGGTTACGACACCGCCCCCGAACCCCCGATGACGGCGCAGCCGGTGGCAAAACCGACCGCGCCTCAGCCCGCCCCGCAGAACCTGGACAATTTCGACGACGACATCCCGTTCTAAACCCTTCAGCGACCCGACTTTCCTCCCGGAGGAAGGAGACGAACGGTGGGTGGTTGCAGCCGCAACACCGCGACCATCTCGTCCCCTTCCCGTCGAATGTGGAGCTGGGCCGAGCCGTCCCGGGGCAGCAGGGAAGCGACCAGGCGCAGGCCGGTTCCCAGGGTTTCGGGCCGCGCCAGATCCGGTGCCGGCGCCGCTTCCCGGCAGCGGTTGCGGACCGTGACCACGGCGTGATCCCCCACCCGGCGCAGGGACAAGCTCACCTTCGCCTCCCGGTCAGGGCCGTGTTTGATGGCGTTGAACAGAAGCTCGTTGAGGACCAGAGCGACGGCGATCGCCTCGTTGTCGTCGACCTCGATACTGGAGTAAGAGGGGACGTCCATGACCAGCGGCGCCGGGGTGATTTCCCGGCAGGCGCGGGCGGCGACCCGGGTCAGATCGCACAGGAAGATCCCGTCCTTCTCGCCGCGGCTGCGCAGGTCGTAGAGCAGGGCCATGGAGCTGATCTGGCGGATCGGCGTCTTCAGATGCTCGGCCAGTTCCGGGTGGGCGAGCGCCTGGTTCTGCAGCAGTCCCACGATCCCCTGCAGATTGTTCTTGATGCGGTGGTGCACCTCGCGGATCAACAGGTTGCGCCGGCGCCGCTCTTCGGCCAGGATCCGTTCTTCCCGAGCCTCGTGGCCACCCAGGTCGAGGACCAGGAAAAGGCAAGGGGGCGCCGAGCCCTCGCGCCAGCGCCCTGCGATCAGAACCGACCTGTAACCGCCGTCCCGCCGCCGCAACCGGATCTCCAGAGGAGAGGGACGCTGCCGGTGGCGCAATCCCCGCCACCACGCCCGGGCGGCGTCCTGGTCCTGGGGATGGCAAAGCGCTTCCCAGGGACGCCCGGCCAGATCGGCGGCGGAAAACCCGAGCAACGGCCCGAAATAATCGTTGGCCGCCACGACGGTCCCGTCACCGTTCAGCCAGAGCACCCCCACCAGGTTGGGGTCGTCACAACGGCACCGGGAAGGGGTCGACTCGAAGGAAAAGGTCTCTTGCTGCATAATAATTATTTCGTAATCACCTTGGAACGATCGAACGGGA
>JALSGR010000025.1 GCA_026982635.1 Methylothermaceae bacterium
GCTCGCACAGACGGCCGTCGTCGTTGGGCACCCGCAGCCAGGCGTTGTGATGGTCCGCGTACAGGGTGCGGGCCTGATCCACGTCGGTGTGGGGCGTGTGGCAGCTGGTGCAGGTGAGCTGGTGATCGCCGGTGATGGGAAAATCGTCCGGCAATTCGTCGTCGCGGGGCCAGGGATACCGGCGGCGCTTTTCCTCGGGATCGTACACCGTCGGATGCTGGGCGCCGGCGTGGATGATCCGCCGGGAATCGATCACCGGCCCGTGGTGACAGCTGTAGCACATGGAAAAGGCCGCCACCGGCATCTGCCCGGCGCGGTCGGTGGTCGATTCGTAATCGGGAGCGAACTCCAGGTGGCAGACGAGACAGTCGCGCCGGGCCAGCGGCATCGGCGCCACCTGGGCCGGTTCCGGGCGTTCGGCGAAAGCCAGGGCGACCTGCACGATGCGATCGGCGCCGGTTTCCGCCACATACAGAACCCCGTCCCGGTAGGCCAGAGCCGCCGGGGTGTCGAAGCGCAAAGGACTTCCGGCCTGATCCCGCAACCGGCCCAGGGGGCGGCCGTGGAAGAACACCGTCACGGTACCGAAATAGGCGTCGCTGACGAAGGCCAGACTGCGGCCGGTATCGAAGGCGATGCCGTTGGGGCGGTACAGGTCCCCCTCGCGCAGGCCGAACCAGCCCAGCCGCCCCACCCGCTTGCCCTTGGGGTGGAACTGCTGCAGCCGGGCGTTGAGGACGTCCACCACGGCGAGAAAGCCGTCGCCGTCCACGGCGATCTGGAACGGATAGCGGAATTGTCCCTCGGTCGTGCCGTACCCGCCCTGGCAGACCTGCCGACCGCTGTCGCGCGCCAGCCGGCACAGGGCGTGGAGAGCCCGGTCACTCCAGGCGAGGATGGGACCGGCGACGGCCACGGCCACCGGTTCGGCGCGCCGGCAGACCGGTTCGTCCTCACCTGCCGGCGGCAGGCAGTCTTCCCCCAGCAGCCACCGGGCCACGGTGGTCCCGTCCGGCCGCAACTGCAACAGCCGTCCGTGGCCGGTATCGGCGACCCAGAGAAACCCTTCCGCAGCGCTCAAGCCCAGGGGACGTTCCAACGGCTCGGTGGGAACCGCTTCCGGCTTCCCCGGCGCCGTCCAGCGTAACAACCGGCCGTCGGCATCCAGCACCCACACCGTCCCGGCGGCGTCCACCGCCAGCGCCGACGGCTGTGAGGCGGCACCGATGGTGTCCAGACGTACCGCCACCGGCCAGGGAACGGTGCCGCCCGCCGCCAGCAGCGGCCACATCACGAGAAGGCAAAACCGGATCAGCACAGTCATCGCAGGATGTCGATGATACGGATGCGCTGATCGTCCTCCCGGTAACGCCGGAAGAACTGGGGCACCGAATGGCGGTACACCCGCCGGGCCGTCTCGGGATCCTCCCCCAAGGCCTCCAGATCCAGCAACGGCGCCTCCACCCGATGGCAGTCGCCGCACTCGGGACCTTTCGCCTCCAGGGGACCGTGCAAGCGGGCCTGGAGACGGGTACGCTCGTCCAGATCGCCGTCGCGCCAGCGCCGCCCCACCTCGCGGGCGAAGTCGCTGCCGGGCAGCGGCACCGCCGGCTCGCCGGAGAAGAAGGGGGCGATCTTGATCCAATCGACGAAACGCCAGTCGTCCACCGTCTCGCGCCGGCTGGGGAAACGGCGCGCGTCCACCTCGACGGCCTCGCCGCGGCGCAGATCGAGCCAGCGATAACGGAAGGTGACGCCCTCGGGGCGGAAATGACAAGTACCGCAGGCGATGTAGCGGCTGTGCATGTTGAGGAAGCTGCGGGTGCGCAGTTTACGGGTGTGGGGCAAGGCCAGGTGACAGGTCTGGCAGAAGGTCTCCCCCCGTTTCAGGCCAGGGCCGCGGCGGTGAAAATGGGGCAACCGGGCGTCGATGTCGTCGCGGATGACGATGTCGCGGTGCTTTTCCACCTTCTCCCGGGCCTCGGCCAGGGTTTCGGCATCGGGACGAAAAGTCTTCACCTGCTGTTCATAGAGGGTGGCCGCCGACAACGGCCCGCCCACCATCCATAACAGCCAGCCCAACCAGTGAAGTCCGTTCCTTTCAATACACATCGCGCTGATACCTGCCTTCCTGTTCCAGGGTCTTCAGCCAGGCCTCGGCCGCCTCCTCGGTCATCCTTCCTTCGGTCACGGCGATTTCCACCAGGGTGCGATGGACGTCCTTGGCCATTCGGGAAGCGTCGCCGCAAACGTAGAAATGGGCACCGTCCCGCAACCAGGCGTACAATTCGGCGGCGTTCTCCCGCATGCGGTGCTGGACGTAGATCCGTTCGGCCTGATCGCGGGAGAAGGCCAGATCCAGCCGGGTCAGAATCCCCCGCTTTTGCAACGCCAGCCACTGGTCGCCGTAGAGGAAATCGGTCTCGCGGTGCTGGTCGCCGAAGAACAGCCAGTTGCGACCGGGCGCTTCAGTCACCTCGCGTTCCTCCAGAAAAGCCCGGAAGGGAGCGATACCGGTGCCCGGACCCACCATGATGACGTCGGTGGCCGGATCATCGGGCAGACGGAAGTGTGGGTTGGCCTGGAAGAAGATCGGCACCCGGTCACCGGGACGGCGCCGGGCCAGATAGTTGGAGCAGACCCCCTCGCGGTCGCGCCCGTGGCTGTGATAGCGCACCACGCCGACGCACAGATGCACCTGACCGGGGTGCTTCTTGAGGCTGGAGGCGATGGAATACAGCCGCGGCGGCATACGCCGCAACAGGGCGACGAAATCCTGGGGCGACAACCCCTTGGGGGGATGGTCCTCGACCAGATCGATCAACTGCCGTCCCCAACTGTATTCCTGGAAGGCCTCGGCATCGGCGAGCAGCCCCTTCAAGGTTTCGTCGCCGGTGGCCTCGGCGTAGCTCTCCGCCAGCGGCCGGGTCAGGGCGGTGACGTCGAGGCGACCCAGAAACGCCTCGCGCAGGCTCAGGGTCTCCTCCCCGAGCATGACTTCGCCGTCCCCGTCCCACCCCAACACTTGCAGCAGGGCGTCCACGTAGCGACCGTCGTTCCGGGGATAGACGCCGACCACGTCCCCCGGCTCGTAGGTGAAGCCCGAATCGCCCAGATCCAGTTCCAGATGCCGGGTCTCCTTGGCCGATCCCGGGCCGTTGAGATTACGGTTTTCCTGCACCGACGCCGGATAGGGACGCTGTTTGCCGTAACCTTGCGGAGCCGCTTCCTCCTCCACCGGCGGTGGCGTACCCCGGTGACCGCTCAGTTCCTGATAGACCTCGATGACCCGGCGCATCCATTCGGCGGCCGGCTCCTCGAAATCCACGTCGGCGTCGACCCGAGGCAGGATGCGCTCGGCTCCCAGTTTCTCCAGGAAAGCGTCGAAATCCTTGCCGCACTGGCAGAAATAGGTATAGCTGCTGTCCCCGAGGCCGAAGACGGCGAACCGCAGGTGCCCCAGGAGCGGCTTCTCGTGCTCCCGCTGACTCAGGTCCTTGAGGTGGTGATAGAAGGGCTGAGCATTGAGGGGCGGCTCGCCCTCCCCCTGAGTGCTAGTCAGGAGAAACAGAAATCGGGTATGGATCAGATGAGCGGCGTCGAAATCGGCGAGATTGAAGAGCCGTACCGGCAGCCCCCAGCGTTCGGCCAGATCGTGCAGGCGCTCGGCCAGACCTTCAGCGTTGCCAGTCTGGGAACCGTAGACGATGGTGAGGGAATCGTCCAGCTCGGCATCGCCGGCCGTCTCGGGAACGAGTCCGGCCTCGTCACCGCGCCACCAGCGGCGCCACCACGCCGGCGGCACCGGCATCTCCAGCATGATCTTCTGAAACGACCGCCCCCCCAGCAGGGGAATCGCCTGATCGCGCCGCTCCCACGCCAGCCACAGCAACTGGCCCAGGAGGAAGAAGGCGGCGACCGGCCCCAGCACCGTCAACACCGTCACCCAGGGGGAATCGGCCACCACTTCGGGAGAGAATCCGGCGGCCACGATCCGGTCCAGCGGTACCCAGGCCAGATCGTGGACGTCGGTGTGGAGAAAGCCCTCGTTTCTGGGGTCGTGGGCGTAATCCCCGTGGCAGCCGGACTGGCCGCAGGTGTCGGCCAACCGGTCCTCGTGGGTGGTGGATTCGGGATCGCGGGCGCGGCGCACGTTGTGACGGAAACCGGCTCCCTCCGGCGCATGGCAGTCGATGCAGGCGGCGCCGTCCTCCACCCCGACTTCGAGCAAGCGGGCGTGGAGAAACTTGGCGTAGCTGGCCACGGCGAACACGAAGCGAGGACCGGCGGGCTCCTCGACGCCGGTGTCCGGGTTTTCGATCTTGACCTGCTTCATCATCTCGACGTCGTCGTGGCAGTCCACGCACATGGCGTTGGCCTCCTGCTTGGAGTAATGCTTGCCGATCAGGCGGCGCAGGATATGGCCGGCGAACTGATCGCGCCAGATTTCGCCCTGATGACAGCTGCCACATTCGCTGTCCACGTGGCCGAAGGCTTCCATGAAGTCGGCGAGGCGGTCGGGACGGATGTAGGGCTCGTTGTAATGGCAACGGCGGCAGGAAGGATTGAGGGCGTTTTCCACCTCCTCCAGGCGGTTGCCGCCGTGGAATCCCGAGGTGGCGCCGCCGTCCTCGCCCTCGCCGTGCACCGAAGCCTTGAATTCGTCGACGATGTCGCGGTGGCTGAAGGCCTCGGCCTCCGACGGCTCTTCCACGTGGCAAGCAGCACCGCAGTCCACGTAGCCGTTCTTGGGATCGTGGGGATAGTCGCGGATCTTGCGGTGGCAGTCGCGGCAGGGCACGCTACCGTGGAGCGATCCGTAGAAGGCATGCCGGTCGATGCTGGCGGTGCGTCGCACACCCTGCTCGTCGATGTATTCCAACCCCGGCAGAGCGTGGCACACCAAGCAGCCGTCGGGATCGGCCTGACGCGGCGCCGTCCAACCCGCCGTCGCAGCGATCGCCAGACCCGCCGCCAGCAGACGGACGAATGTCAATGGGCGATCCATGCGGTGTAGGAGGTGTAGAGAACGAAGGCGGAAGCGGCGGCGACGATCAGGGCGTTGGCGATCCGGGGCCAGGGAATCCCCTCCCCCATCACAGGCGCGAACGCCTGCCACTGGGGCTCGGGGTAGATCTGCACCCCTTTCTTGAGCCGTTTCGGCGTCTTGTTGATGGGACCCGGCGTCCATTCGATGGCGTGCCACTCACAGGAATCGACGCAATCGTGGCAGGACATGCACGAGGTCTGATCCACCACGGCGATGCGGTCCACCATCTTGATGGCGCCGCACATGCACGCCTTGGCGCATTCGTTGCACCCGGTGCAGCGGCTGCGTTCGACGCGGATGTGGTAGGTGAAACGGAACTTGGCCCCCAGGCGGTTGACCAGGGCGTCGAGGGCGCCGATGGGGCACATGAACTGGCAGTAGGCCCGCCCCTTGGCGGAAAAGAAACCGAGCAACAGCAGCATGGCCAGGT
>JALSGR010000026.1 GCA_026982635.1 Methylothermaceae bacterium
GATCACCCGATGGCATTCTTCCACCGTCTCCGGCAAGGGCGGGGGACCGTTCAGGTCCAACTTGAAATCCGTCATACCGCCATTGTCATGCCTCTTCAATCACTTGGCAAGACCGTGAACGGTAACCCAGCGCCTGACTTCTCGCACCGAACAGGTCCTGGCGCCAGCGGGGCAGACGCTGCCAATCGTGGCGCCACCAACACGCCGGCGCCAACGCCCGAACCGCCGGCCGGGCGACCGGCAGTTCCCGCTGGTGTAGATACAGCAGAGCCAGTGCCCCGGCGATCAGAACGAAGACCAGGCCGCCCAGTTCCGGAATACGACCGCTCTGGTGACGGCGATAACCGACCCCCGCCATGACGAGCCAAACCAGACTGGCCACCAGACTGAGGAGCCAGGCATTCAGGGTGACCGGCGCCAGATAGAGACGGGCGAAGATCACGATCGACCACCAGACCAGGGTGACGCTGAAAACCAGCCAGCGCCACCGCGGCGGCGTCTGAGCGCCGATGACCAGAGCAAGAAAGCCGTACCCCGCCAAACCGCGAAGGATCACGCCATCGCCAATCTCCAGGGCATCGAACAAAGCACAGAAACCCAGACTGATCAGCCAATGGAGCAACGCCACCCGACGCCGGGTCAGCAGCAACCAGAATCCCAAAATGCCGCCGAGGGGTAAGAGCACCGTCCACTCGGTCAGCAACCGCACGGCGGAAAAGAAGGCGTCGCTCCAGGGCGTGCGGAGGAACACCAGGGACAAGGAAGGGCCGGTGGGCAGGAGATACTGCAACGGCAGACAGGCCAGCGCCAGCAGCAGCCCCAGAAGCGTCAAGGTCAGATAGTCCCGTTGCCGGGGGTAAAGCAACGGCCCGATCAGCCACTCCACCAGCGGATGATCCCGGCAGAGATCGAACCACCATTCCAGAATCCGCCGGGCCCGCGAATGGAAGAAGCGGTAGATCCCACGGCCGAGCCAAAGACCGAGCCACAGAAGCGCCAGCAGCGCCACCAGGAGGACGACCAACCGCCCAGCCACCCGGGCGGCGAGTTCCAGGGAAGCGCCGAAAACCACCCCCGGCAGCAGATAGGCCGGTGCCCACAGGGCGGCGGAGAACACGTTGACGAGAAAAAAACGCCCGCCGGTCATTCCCATCATGCCGGCCACCAAGGGAATCACCGCCCGCACCGGGCCGAAGAAGCGCCCGAACAGAACGCTCAGGCCGCCGTAACGGCGAAAGAAGGCCACACCCCGTCGCAGTAGTTCCGGATGGCGGTCGAAGGGCCAAACCCGGTCGATGCGACGCCCGAAGCGCCGACCCAGCCAGAAGCTGAGACCGTCGCCGACGACGGCGCCGGCCACGGCCCAGCCGCAGATCGGCCAAAAAGGCAGGACTCCGAAACCGATCAGGGCCCCGGCGGCGAACATCAGCGCCACACCGGGAACCAGCATTCCCACCAGAGCCAGGGATTCGAGCAGAGCCACCAGCGCCACCCCGGCGCCGGTCCAGTGGGGATGCTGGGCGACCCAGAGGTGGATCTCCCGAAGCAGGGCGGGCCAGTCGGTCATCCTGACCCGGTTGCGGACGGGAAACTAGAGGCGGCGGAAAACCCGCTCGGCCGCCGCCAGAGTGGCGGTGAGCACGTCGTCGTCGTGGGCCGCGGAGACGAAGGCGGCCTCGAACGCCGAGGGGGCCAGATAGATTCCCTCTGCCAGCATACCATGGAAGAAACGCTTGAAACGCTCCAGGTCACAGGCAGTCACCTGGGCGAAATCGTCCACCCGGGGGGCGGAAGTGAAGAACAGGCCGAACATCCCCCCGACCCGGTTGGTCCGCAACGCCACACCGGCGGCGGCGGCCCGCTCCTCCAGGCCGCAGGTCAAGGTCTCGGTCTTGGTCGCCAGTTCCTCGTAGAAGCCCGGTTCGGCGACCAACTCCAGGGTTTTCAACCCGGCCGCCAGGGCCACCGGATTGCCGGAGAGGGTCCCGGCCTGATAGACCGGCCCCTCGGGCGCCAGTCGTTCCATGATCTCCCGGCGGCCGCCGAAGGCACCGACCGGCATGCCGCCACCGATGATCTTGCCCAGGCAGGTCAGGTCGGGGCGAATGTCGTAGAGCTCCTGGGCACCGCCCAGCGCGACTCGGAAACCGGTCATGACCTCGTCGAAGATCAACACCGCCCCGTGGCGGTCGCAGAGCTCTCTCAAAGTCTCCAAAAATCCCGGTCGCGGCGGGACACAGTTCATGTTCCCCGCCACCGGCTCGACGATGACCGCGGCGATCTGGTCACCGAGCCGATCGAACAAGTCCTGCACCGCGGCCGCATCGTTGTAAGGCAGGGTCAGGGTGTGCTCCGCCACGCCGGCCGGCACACCGGGCGAACTGGGAACGCCGCAGGTCAGGGCGCCGGAACCGGCCTTCACCAGCAGGGCATCCCCGTGGCCGTGGTAACAACCTTCGAATTTGACGATCTTGTCACGACCGGTGAATCCCCGCGCCAGGCGGATGGCGCTCATAGTGGCCTCGGTGCCGGAATTGACCATGCGCACCTTTTCCAGCGACGGCACCAAGCGGCACAACCGTTCCGCCATGCGCACCTCGATTTCGGTGGGGGCGCCGAAACTGAGCCCCTTTTCGGCCGCCGCCGTCACCGCGGCGACCACCGCCGGATGGGCGTGGCCCAGGATCATCGGCCCCCAGGAGCCGACGTAATCGACATAGCGGCGGCCGTCGACGTCGTAGAGGAACGGCCCCTTTGCCCGGTCGATGAAGATCGGCGTCCCGCCCACGCCTTTGAAAGCACGCACCGGCGAGTTCACGCCACCCGGAATCCAATGCTGCGCCTGCTCGAAGAGTTGTGCGGATTTGGCTGTCATCGTCCACCTCAGAAGAAGATGCCGTCGAGGGGGGAAGAGGCCGAAGCGTAGCGCCGTCTGGGCATCCGACCGGCGAGATAGGCCTTGCGGCCGGCCTCCACGGCCAGTTTCATGGCCTTGGCCATCAACACCGGCTGCCGGGCCTCGGCGATGGCGGTGTTCATCAATACCCCGTCGCAGCCCAACTCCATGGCGACCGAAGCATCGGAGGCCGTGCCCACGCCGGCGTCGACCAGAATCGGCACCGAGGCGTTTTCGACGATGGTGCGGATGTTGTAGGGGTTGCGAATGCCAAGGCCGGACCCGATCGGCGCCGCCAGCGGCATCACGGCGATACAGCCGATGTCTTCCAGCTTGCGGGCGACCACCGGATCGTCGTTGGTGTAGACCATGACCTGGAAGCCGTCCTCGACCAGGATCCGGGCCGCTTCCAGGGTCGCCACCACATCAGGATAGAGGGTCTTCTCGTCCCCGAGCACCTCCAGTTTCACCAGACTGTGACCGATCAGCTCCCGGGCCAGATGACAGGTACGCACCGCATCGTCCACGGTGTAACAGCCGGCGGTGTTGGGCAGGATGGTGTAACGCTCGGGCGAGATGACGTCCAGCAGATTGGGCTCGTCGGCGTTCTGGCCGATATTGGTGCGGCGGATGGCGACCGTGACGATTTCCGCACCGCTGGCTTCGATGGCGGCCTTGGTCTGGGCCAGATCCCGGTATTTGCCGGTTCCTACCAGCAGGCGGGAGGTATAGCGGCGGCCGGCGATAACCAGGGGATCGTCGGCGGGCTGGCCGCCGCCGATGGCGCGGACCACCTCGATCCGGTCCCCCGGCGCCAGGACTTCCTCCCGGTAGCGACCCTGGGGAACGATACGCTGATTCCGTTCCACCGCGATCCGCGCCCCGGCCAGTCCCAGCGCCTCGATCAGGTCGGCCAGCGTGCTGCCAGGCGCCACCCGGCGGGATTCGCCGTTGACGATGATTTCCATGGTCTCCGTCGTCATAGGCCCACACCTCGGCGTTGGCGCACCGCCTCGGCCAGTTTTTGCAACACGTGTTCGGTATCCTCCCACCCGATGCAGGCGTCGGTGATGCTTTTGCCGTATTCCAGCGGATGGCCGGGCTTGACGTCCTGTCGCCCTTCCTTGAGGTTGCTTTCCACCATCACCCCGATGATGCGGTCGTCTCCGGCGGCGATCTGCCCGGCCACGTCCTCGGCCACCAGCAGCTGGCGCTTGTACTGCTTCAGGCTGTTGCCGTGGCTGAAGTCGATCATCAGCCGCGGAGGCAGACCGGCCCGCTCCAGCGCTTCCGCCGCCTGATTCACGCTTTCGGCGTCGTAGTTGGGATGACGTCCACCCCGGAGGATGAGGTGGCAGTCTTCGTTGCCGGTGGTGGAGAAGATCGCCGACCGGCCCTCCTTGGTCAAAGACAGGAAGTGATGGGGCCGGCCGGCCGAGGCGATGGCGTCGATCGCCACCTGCACGGTGCCGTCGGTGGCGTTCTTGAAACCCACCGGACAGGACAGGCCCGAAGCCAGTTCCCGGTGCACCTGACTTTCCGTGGTCCGGGCGCCGATGGCGCCCCAGGCGATGAGGTCGGAAATGTACTGAGGGGTGATCAGATCCAGATACTCCGTCGCCGCCGGCAGTCCCAGTTCGTCGATGTCGAGCAACAGGCGACGGGCGATGCGCAACCCCTTGTTGATGTTGAAACTCTCGTCCAGGTCCGGATCGTTAATCAGTCCTTTCCACCCGACCCGGGTGCGAGGCTTTTCGAAATAGACCCGCATCACGATCATCAGCTCGTCCGCCAGGGACTCGCGCCACTTGGCCAGTCGCCCGGCGTATTCCCGCGCCGCGTCTGGATCGTGGATCGAACAGGGGCCGACGATCACCAGAAGACGGGAATCCTCACCGATCAGAATGTTATGGATGTCCTGGCGCGCCTCGTAGGTGGTTTGGGCGGCGGCCTCGGAGATGGGTAGTTCCTCGTGCAACTGCCGGGGCGGGATGACTTCTTTGATGTCGCGGATACGCAGATCCTCGGTACGATAACGCTGGGACATGTTCAATTACCTATGGCTGACAGGGAGCGTTCGCTCGGGAAAATACTCAATTTTACCATTTGCCAGGGAAATCAGCGATTTTCCATGAGCACCGGCCAGGCGGCCCGCAAATAGCTCACCATCGACCAGAGGGTCAGGACGGCCGCCAGATACAACAGGGCATAACCCAATGGCCGGAGCACCTCGGCCCACCAGCCGACGGCGAACAGCAGCACCGTGATGGCGGCCATCTGCAGGGTGGTCTTGACCTTGCCGAGCCACGACACGTCCACCTTGCCGCGCTCGCCGATCTCCGCCATCCACTCCCGCAGGGAGGCGATGGCGATCTCCCGGCCGATGATGACGAGGGAAGCGATCGCCAGTCCCGGCCGGGGATCGCTCTGGAGCAGCAGAATCAGGGCGGCTGCCACGATGAGCTTGTCCGCCACCGGATCGAGAAAAGCGCCGAAGCGAGTCGTCTGGCGGAGCCGGCGCGCCAGATAACCGTCGAGCCAGTCGGTCAGCGAAGCCAGCACGAACACCAGGGCGCAAA
>JALSGR010000027.1 GCA_026982635.1 Methylothermaceae bacterium
ACGTAGGCCAGGGGGGTGACGAAGTAGGCGGTCAGTTCCCTTCGGCAGACGATCCAGGTCATGGGCGGGTCTTTCCTGTTGGCGGACGGATCATCCGGGACGGTCGAGAGCTTCCGCATCCGGATCGAGGTGATACACGTCAGGGGTTTCGATGACCACGAGAAACCGAAATGATAACGAACCAGGGCGGACGGTGCAAAATCGGGCCGTTCCCTGGCTGCCGGCAGGCCTTTCCCGCTTACCGGAGACCCAAATCGGCAGGTGTCGAGCATCGGTTGGCGTGGCATGGCCGCTGTGCTACGGTTGGAAAAGCGATCATGAGAGGATGAAACGATGAGCGATCGTTCCGACGACGTCCGCGACCCTGCGGCCCCTATTCCATCGCCGCCCGGCCCCCGCCACCGCGAGCCTTTGCCCTGGCAGGTGCCCAAACCGCCGGAGGAGGATCCCGACGCTCCCCGAAGGGTGCAGCAGATCCTCGCCAGTCCCAGTTACCGGCCGGCGATCGCCGATCTGTCTTTCCTCAACAGCGACGAGACCCGGCCGGTACGGTTGCAGCTCGACTATCTCAAGCCGGAGCAGGGACTACGCCAGGCCGGCGTTCGTAACACCATCGTGGTGTTCGGCAGCACCCGGATTCCGGAGCCGGAGGCGGCCCGGCGCAAGCTGGCCATCCTGCGGGAAGCCTTGGAACGCAGGCCCGACAACGCCGAGTTGCAGCGCCGGGTCGAGGTGGCGGAAAGAATCGTGGCCAAGTCCAAGTACTATGACGTCGCCCGCGAGTTCGGTCGTCTGGTGGGCAACGCCGGCCACGGTCCCTTGGACAGCCGTCTGGTGGTGATGACCGGGGGTGGGCCGGGCATCATGGAGGCGGCCAACCGCGGCGCCTTCGACGTCGGCGCCAAGAGCGTCGGCCTCAACATCACCCTGCCCCACGAACAGTTCCCCAATCCCTACATCACCCCGGAACTGTGTTTCCAGTTCCACTATTTCGCCCTGCGCAAGCTGCACTTTCTGCTCCGGGCCAAGGCGCTGGTGGTGTTTCCCGGCGGCTTCGGCACCCTGGACGAGCTGTTCGAGACCCTCACCTTGATCCAGACCCGCAAGATCAAGCCGGTGCCGGTGGTGCTGGTGGGGCGCGAATACTGGCGGCGGCTGATCGACTTCGACTTCCTGGTGCAGGAGGGCACCATCGATCCCGAGGACCGGGAGCTGTTCTGGTACGCCGAAACCGCCCGCGAAATCTGGGAAGGGATCGTCTGGTGGTACGAGAGCTGCGGCGAACCCCTGATCAACGGCGCGCTCTATCCACTCAAGGCGGAGGACTGAGTGCACCTCGAATTTCACGGCGCCGCCGGCGGGGTCACCGGTTCCTGCCATCTCCTGGAAGCGGCCGGCAAACGGTTGCTGATCGATTGCGGCATGTATCAGGGTGGGAAGGAGCTGGAGTCCCAGAACGCCGAACCCTTCGGCTTCGATCCGGCCACCATCGACTACGTGCTCCTGACCCATGCCCACCTGGATCACTGCGGTCGCCTGCCGCTGCTGGTCAAGCGCGGTTTTCGCGGCGAGATCGTCACCACCGCCGCCACCTGGGATCTGGCCAAGATCGTGATGATGGACGCCGCTCGGCTGGCGGAGGAGGAGGCCCGGCGCCTGACCCATAAGCTACGGCTGCGGGGGGAAGGGCGGAAGGTCGAGCCGATTTACCACGTGCTGGACGTTTTCGACACGTTCGACCGTTTCGGCCGTCGGGCCGACTACAACCGGCCGCTTCGCATCGCCCCGGGCATTCGGGCCACCTTCGTCGATGCCGGTCACATCCTCGGTTCCGCCTGTATCCTATTGCACTTGAGAGACGGGGAACGGCGCCTGAAAGTGCTGTTCTCCGGCGACCTGGGCAACCGCGGCCGCCCCATTCTCCGCGACCCGGCCACACCGCCCCGGGCGGATGTCGTCGTCATGGAGACCACCTACGGCAATCGCTGTCACAAACCGCTGCCGCCATCGGTGGCGGAGTTGTATCAGGCCGTTCTCGACACCCTGGACCGGGGCGGCAACGTCGTCATCCCCACCTTCGCCCTGGAACGGGCTCAGGAGATTCTGTACTTCCTCCGCGAAGGTATAGAAAAGAAAATTCTGCCCCGGTATTTGCCCGTGTTTCTCGATTCGCCGATGGCGATTTCCGCCACCGAGATTTTCCGTCGTCATCCGGAATGCTACGACCGGGATGCCTGTGCCATATTCCTGGAAGGACGCGATCCCTTCGCCCTTCCCAATCTTCATTTCACCCGCGATACCGCCGAGTCGATGATGCTCAATCAGATCCACAGCGGCGCGGTGATCATGGCCGGTTCCGGCATGTGTACCGGCGGGCGGGTGCGTCACCATCTGCGCCACAACCTGTGGCGGTCCGAGTGCAGCGTCGTCTTCGTCGGTTTCGCCGCCCGCGGCACCCCGGCCCGGGCCATCATCGACGGTGCCAGGACCGTGCACCTGTTGGGCAAAGAAATACCCGTGCGGGCGAAGATCTACACGATCGGGGGCTTTTCCGCCCATGCCGACCGGGATGAATTGCTGGCATGGCATCGCCGGACCGGCCGGCCGGCGCGGACGTTCCTGGTGCACGGCGAGACCGAATCCCTGATGACCATGCGCCGCCTGTTACAGCCGGCTCCGGTGGAAATCCCCGCTTTGCATCAGCGCTACGATCTGGCTCAATACAGCCGGTGACGGAACAGCCACGCCGCCGCCGCGAGGGTGACCGCGGCGATGATCGCCATGGGCCAGAGTTGAGGCCACAGTAGGCTGGTCGGTGGATCGGCCAGGAAGGTGGTGCGGACGATGACGAGGAAATAGCGCATCGGATTCAGATAGGTGAACTGCTGCACCGCCTCCGGCATGTTCTCGATCGGGGTGGCGAAACCGGACAGAATCACCGCCGGCACGATGAACAGAAACGCCCCCATCAAACCCTGCTGCTGGGTCACCGAGAGGGAGGAGATCATCAGGCCGATGCCGATGGCCGCCAACAGATACAGACTCATGCCGGCATAGAGCAGCGCCGGCGAGCCGCGGAACGGCACCTCGAACCAGTGGACCGCCACCGCCAAGATCAGGCTGCCTTCCGCCAGGCCGATGACGAAGGGCGGTATCATCTTGCCCGCCAGGATTTCGACCGGCCTGATGGGCGTGACCAGCAGTTGATCGAAGGTGCCCTGTTCCCGTTCCCGGGCCACGGTCAGCGCCGTGGTCACCATGGTGACCACCAGGGTCAGGAGGGCGACGATCCCGGGGACGATGAACCAGCGGCTCTGCAGATTTTCGTTGAACCAGGCGCGGGTCACCGGGCGTCCCGGCAGGACGATGTGCAGATGCTCGACGGTGAAATCCGCCAGGACGGTGCGCAGATATCCCAGAACGATGAGCGCGGTGTTGGAATTGCGTCCGTCCAGGATCACCTGCACCGGCGCCTGCCGACCGCGGGCGAGACGCTCGCTGAACCGGGGGCCGAAGTGGATCACGAACAATACCTGACGCCGGTCGAGCACCGGTGCGATCTGGGCGTCGTGGTCGAGATGGGCCGCTTCCTCGAACACCGGCGATCCCTGCAGGCGCGCCAGCAATTTCTGTGACCACCGTCCCCGGTCCTCGTCGTAGACCGCATAGGGAACGCGGTCGATGTCGAAGGTGGCGGCATAGCCGAACACCAGCAACTGGGCCAGCGGCGGGACGACGATCACGAAACGGCTCCGCGCATCCTTGAACAGAGTCAGAAACTCCTTGACGACCAGGTGCCAGATGCGTTGCCACATGACTATTCCAAGCGTTTGCGGGAGATTTGCCAGGTGCGACCCAGAAACAATACCGCCATGACGGCCAAGGCGGCCAGATTGGGCCAGATCACCGCCCCGATGTCCCCGGCCAGGAACACGGTCTGGAGAAAGGTCACGAAATAGCGTGCCGGCACCAGGTGGGTGAGCCATTGGATCGCCGTCGGCATGCTGCCGATCTCGAAGATGAAGCCGGAAAGGATGAACGCGGGCAGAAAGGTGACGATGATGGCGATCTGGCCGGCGACGAACTGGTTTCGGGTCACCGTGGAGATGAGCAGGCCCATCCCCAGGGCCGCCAGCAGAAACAGCGACGCCCCCAGCCACAACAGCCAGAAGCTCCCCCGCAGGGGAACGTCGAACAGCCACAGCGCCATCGCCACCGACAGCAGCAGGCCGCCGGTGCCGAGGAGAAAGTAGGTCACGATCTTGCCCAGGAGGATCTCGCCCATCGTCACCGGGGTGGACATCAGCGCTTCCATCGTCCCCCGCTCCCATTCGCGGGCGACGACCAAGGCGGTGAGCAGGGCGCCGATCAGGGTCATGATGATCGCGATCAGGCCGGGGACGAGGAAGTTCCGGCTTTCCACCTCGGCGTTGTACCAGATGCGTGATTCCAGCGGGATCGGGAGCGCCGCGGGAAGGCGTTCGGCGTCGGCCCGGCGCTGCAGCCAGGTGAGCCAGACGCCGGTGACGTAGCCCTGCACCAGGCGGGCGGTGTTGGCGTCGATGCCGTCGACGATCACCTGGATCGGCGCCTCGCCGCCGCTTCGCAAGCGGCGGCCGAAGTCGGCGCGCAGATGCACGATGCCTTTGACGGTGCCGCTTTCGAGCAGTCGCTCGGCGTCGGTCATGCGAGCCACCGGCACGGGCACGAAATACGGCGAGTGGTAGAAGCCGCTCAGGAAACTTTGCGCCGCCGGATCGGGACGCTCGGCCACCAGCGCCAAGGGCACCCGTTTGGCGTCGAGGGAGACCCCGTAGCCGAACAGCAACAGCAGGGTCACCGGCAACACGAAGGCGATGGCGATGCTCGACGGGTCGCGGATCACCTGGATGAATTCCTTGCGGACCAGGGCGGTGATGCGGCGGTTCATCGTTGGGACTCGATCAGACGGATGAACGCCTGTTCCAGGGAAGGGGCGCCGGTACGGCGGCGGATCTCCTCGGGACTGCCCTCGACCAGCACCCGGCCGGCCTGGAGGATGACGAGCCGGTCGCAGTATTCGGCCTCTTCCATGAAATGGGTGGTCACCAGCACCGTCACCCCCTGTTCGGCCAGGCTGTTGATGAGGTGCCAGAACTCCCGCCGGGCCAGGGGATCGACGCCGGAGGTGGGTTCGTCGAGGAACAGGATCGGCGGTTCGTGGAGCAAGGCGCAGGCCATGGCCAGGCGCTGCTTGTGGCCCAGGGGGAGATCGAGGGCGCGCCGGCGGCGGAACGGCGCCAAGGCGAAGGTTTCCAGCGCCCAGGCGATGCGTGTCCGTTTGCGTTCGCCGCGCAGGCCGTAGAGGCCGGCGAAACAGCTCAGATTTTCCTGCACGCTCAAATGACCGTAGAGGGAGAATTTCTGCGCCATGTAGCCCAATCGGGCGCGGGCTTCGGCCGGAGCCCGGCGCAGGTCGGCGCCGGCCAC
>JALSGR010000028.1 GCA_026982635.1 Methylothermaceae bacterium
AGCAGGTGGAGACCAGCAAGGTGTACGCCCGCATCAACGCCCAGGTGGAGCCGGCCTGGATCGAACGCTGCGCCGCCCATCTGGTCAAGCATCATCATTTCGATCCCCATTGGGAGCGCAAGGCCCGGCGGGTGGCGGCCTTCGAGCGCGTCACCCTGTTCGGCCTCACCCTGGTGGAGCGGCGCAAGATCGCCTTCGAGAAGATCGATCCGCGCCGGGCGCGGGAGATCTTCATCACCGAGGCGCTGGTGTGGGGTGACTACGACTGCGGATTGGATTTCTTCCGCCACAACCGCACCCTGATGCAGGAATTGGAAGGGTTGCGCCACAAGGCGCGTCGGGACGAGCTGGCGCTGGACGAAGGCTGGCTCTACGATTTCTACGACCGCCAGATTCCGGCGGACGTCGCCAATGCCGACGACTTCGAGCGCTGGTACCGGCGCGAGGCGCGCCGCCGCCCCGATCTGCTCAAGCTGGCGCGCGACGAGGTGATCCGCCACGTGGAAGGGATCGATCCGGCCGCCTTCCCCGACTGGTGGGAGGACGGCGACCTGCGCCTGGCGCTGCGTTACCGCTTCGAGCCGGGGCACGATGCCGACGGGGTCAGCGTCGAGGTGCCCCTGGCGCTGTTGCCGCAGTTGGAGTCGCGCCCCTTCGAGTGGCTGGTGCCGGGATTGGTCGAGGAGAAGATCGTCTTTCTCCTCAAGGGGCTGCCCCGCAGCCTGCGCCGTCGGCTGGTGCCGATTCCCGAAACCGCCTGGCAGGTGTACCGGGAACTGGTGGACCGAGACGGCGATTTCTGGTCCGAGCTCTCCCGCGCCCTGCTGCGGGTCACCGGCGTCGAGATCTCGCCGGCCCAGCTGCGGGCGGTGGATCTGCCCGAGCATCTGCGGATGAACTTCCAGGTGCTCGGGGAACGGGGCCGGCTGCTGGCCCAGGGGCGCGACTTGGAACGCCTCCAGGTAAAGCTGGCACGCACGGCACAGCGGACCTTCGCCCGCAGCGCCGCCGCCGATCGGACCCGCACCGGCCTGAAGCGTTGGGATTTCGGGCCCCTGCCCCGGTCGCAGCGGGTCGAGGAAAAGGGCCAGGTGGTGATCGGCTATCCGGCCCTGGTGGACGAGGGCGACAGTTGCGCCGTGCGCCTGTTTCCCACTGCCGCCGCCGCGGAACGGGCCCACCGCCGCGGCTTGATCCGCATGATCCAATTGTCCCTGGGCGCCGACTTCCGCCGTTTGAAAAGGCAGTTGCCCTTCAGTACCGCCGATGAAATCGCCTACGCCCGCCTGCCGTCCCACCCCTATCTCGATCTCGGAAAGCAGCGTCCCCTGCTGGACGAGGTCGCCGATCGGGTGCTCGAGGAGACGTTCCTGGCCGAGGGTGCCGACATCCGCGACGCCGACGCGCTGCGGAAGCGCCTCGAGGCCCACCGCGGCCGACTGTTCGAGATCGCCCAGCGGCTGGGGGCGACGGTCCGCGAGGTGCTCGAAGGGTTGCAGGACTGCCGCCGGCGCCGGGGCGAACTGAAACATCTGGACTGTTCCCCGAGCGGTGCCGACATCGACCAGCAGATGACGTTGCTGGGTTACCAGGGGTTCATCGGCCGTATTTCTCGAGAGGCGCTCGGCCATCTGCCCCGCTATCTCAAGGCGTTGCGCTACCGCCTCGACAAGGCGGAATACGAGCTGGCCCGGGACGAGGCCCGGCTGAAACGGCTCCAGCCCTTCTGGGACGCCTACTGGCAGCAGGTGGCCGCCGGGGAGATCGCCGATCCCGACGCCGACCCGTTTCGCTGGGCCCTGGAGGAATTCCGGGTGTCGCTGTTCGCCCAGCAGATCAAGACCGCCTATCCAGTGTCGGAAAAGCGTCTGGCCAAGGCCTGGGCCGAACATCAGGCCGCCTGAACCGAAGGAGGACAATCCCATGCACATCGGTACCCCCCTGAGCGCCGGCGCCACCAAGGTCATGCTGTTGGGCAGCGGCGAACTGGGCAAGGAGATCGCCATCGCCTGCCAGCGCCTCGGCGTCGAGGTGATCGCGGTGGACCGCTACGAGAACGCCCCGGCCCACCAGGTGGCCCATGTCCGCCACGTGATCGACATGACCGATCCGCTCCAGCTCGAAGCCCTGGTGGCGCGGGAGCGGCCCCGATGGATCGTGCCCGAGATCGAGGCCCTGGCCACCGACGCCCTGGCCGCCATCGAGGCCGAGGGCATCGCCACCGTGGTGCCCTGCGCCCGGGCGGTGCAGTTGACGATGGACCGCGAGGGCATCCGCCGCCTGGCGGCCGAGGAGTTGGGATTGCCCACTTCCCGCTACGCCTTCGCCGGTTCCCTCGAGGAGTTGGAGGCGGCGGTGGCGGCGGTGGGGTTTCCCTGTTTCGTCAAGCCCACCATGTCCTCGTCGGGCAAAGGGCAGTCGCGCCTGACCGCTCCCGATCAGGTGGCGGCCGCCTGGGAACGGGCCCGCCGTGGCGGCCGGGTGGACCGGGGGCGGGTGATCGTCGAGCGCCAGATCGACTTCGATTTCGAGATCACCCTGCTGACGGTGCGGGCCTTGGACGGGAGCGGCCAACCGCAGCTCCATTTCTGCGCCCCCATCGGTCACCGCCAAGAGGAAGGCGACTACGTGGAAAGCTGGCAGCCCCAGCCGATGACCCCGAAGGCGCTGGAACGGGCCCGGGCGATCGCCGGCGCCGTGGTGGAAGCCCTGGGGGGACTGGGCCTGTTCGGGGTGGAGCTGTTCGTCGCCGGCGACCGGGTCTGGTTCAGCGAGGTCAGCCCCCGGCCCCACGACACCGGTCTGGTGACCTTGGCGACCCAGGCCCAGAGCGAATTCGACCTGCACGTGCGCGCCTTTCTCGGGTTGCCGGTGGACACCGCGTTGCAACGTCCCGGCGCCAGCGCGGTGATCTACGGCGGCGTCGAAGGGGCGGGGGTGGTGTACCGGGGGATCGAAAAGGCCCTGGCGGTGCCGGAATCGCAGTTGCGCCTTTTCGGCAAGCCCATCGCCTATCCGCGCCGGCGCATGGGGGTGGCGCTGGCGGCGGCGGACGACGTCGGCAAGGCCCGGGAGCGGGCGACCGCCTGCGCCGCCCGGGTGACGCCGGGATTGGGCTAAACTTGGGGTGAAGCCTGGTAAAAAAACGGGAGCCCAGCTTATGGATCGGCGTTTGTGCGTTGCGGTGGCTCTGGCCTGGATGGCCGCCGCCGAAGCCGACATTTACAAATACGTGGATGCGCGGGGGCGGGTCTATTACGCCGATGAACCCAAACACGCCGGTTACCGGCTGTTCATCCGTACCCCCCGGCCGCGTGCCGGCAAGCCGCGCATCGGCGGCGGTGCGAGCCTGGCGAAACGGCGGGCCCGGTACGACGCCTTGATCGACCGCACCGCCCGCAAGTACGGCTTGGACCCTCAGTTGCTGCACGCGGTGATCCGCGCCGAATCGGCCTACGATCCTGGTGCGGTGTCCCCCAAGGGGGCGGTCGGCCTGATGCAGTTGCTGCCGGCGACCGCCAGGCGCTACGGTGTCGTCGATCTGCGGGATCCGAAGGCGAATCTGGAGGCGGGGGCGCGTTACCTGAAGGATCTGCTGAAGCAGTTCGGTGATGTCAAATTGGCGCTGGCGGCTTACAATGCCGGTGAGGCGGCGGTGCAGAAGTACGGCAACCGCGTGCCGCCCTATCGGGAAACCCGCCGCTACGTGGCCCGAGTGATGCAATTTTACGAGTCGCCCTCATGAGCAAATATCCTACCCCGGCGGCCTTGCTGGAGGATGACACCGATCTGGTTTCCCTGCCCGACATCGTCATCCGCCTCCAGGAGGCCGTTCGTGACCCGAAAAGTACCGCCGACACCTTCGCCGACATCATCGGCAGCGACCCCGCGCTCACCGCCCGGCTGCTGCGCCTGGCCAACAGTCCCCTCTATGGCTACGGCGGCCGGATCGACACCGTTTCCCGGGCGGTGACCCTCGTGGGATTGGAGCCGCTGTATCACCTGGCGTTGGCCACCTGCGCCATCAGCACCTTCCGCAACATCCCCGCCACGCTCATCGACATGGACGAGTTCTGGGTGCAGAGCACCTATTGCGGCGTCGTGGCCAGATTGCTGGCCCGGGAGGCCGGGGTCCTGCATCCGGAGCGGCTGTTCGTGGCCGGACTGTTGCATGGTATCGGTTCGCTGTTGATCTACGTCAAGTGTCCCGACGAGGCCCGGGAGATCCTGCTGGCCAGTCAGGGAAAGCGCGCCCTGGTCCCGTTGCTGGAAAAGGACGTGCTCGGCTTCACCTACGCCGACGTCGGGGCCGAGATCGCCCGGCGCTGGAACATGCCCCCGTGGCTGCAGACGGCCATCGGCGGCCACTTGCAGCCCGAGGCCGTGGAAGAATACCGGTTCGAGACCGGCCTGCTGTATCTGGCCGACCGTCTGACCGACGTGTTGATCCAGGGGGATGCGGTGGAAGACATTCTCGCCGAAATCCCCGACGGCGTGATGGCCCTGATCCGCCTCCGGGAAGGGCAGATCCTGGCGGTGATGACCGAGGTCTATTACGAGTTTTCCGAGGTTTCCAGCGTGTTGCTGTCGACGACATGATGTGGCGGTCGCTGGCGGGGCTGCTTCTGCTGGTGCTGGGGATCGGCCGGGCGGCGGTCGCCGGTCTTCCGGAAACCGTCGCCCGCATCAAGCCGGCCATCGTCGCCGTGGGAACCTATCAACGGACCCGGGCCCCGTCGGCCGTCTTCCGGGGCACCGGCTTCGTGGTCGACGACGGGCTGCATGTATTGACCAACGCCCACGTGCTTCCGGAGAAGCTGAACCGGGAGCAGGGGGAGATCCTGGCCGTGTTTTACAAGTCCCAAGGGAAGGACCGGCTGCGCCGGGCCCGGGTCGCCGCCGTCGACAAAGGCCATGACGTCGCGTTGCTGCGGCTCGGCGGCCGTCCCCTGCCCACCATGCCCCTCGGTCGATCCGAGCGGGTCAGGGAGGGGGGGCTCTACGCCTTCACCGGCTATCCCATCGGCATGGTGCTCGGCCTGTACCCGGTCACCCACCGCGGCATCGTCTCCAGCATCACTCCCATCGCCATCCCGGTGCCGCGAGCGGCCCAGTTGGACCCCAAGCTGTTGGGGCGCCTGCAGCGGCCCTACCGGGTGTTCCAGCTCGACGCCACCGCCTATCCGGGCAACAGCGGCAGCCCCCTGTACGACCCGGAGACCGGTGAGGTGGTGGGGATTGTCAACAAGGTGTTCGTCAAGGAATCCAAGGAAAAACTGCTCAGCAAACCCAGCGGAATCAGTTATGCTGTGCCGATCGAGTACGCGCGGGCTTTGCTGCGCCGTTACCGGTCGCGGTGAATTGTCAGAAAATTTTACAGAAACAAAGCCGGGATTACATAAATGGTTGATGTCCCGGGAAGATGCTGTCTAGCATGATTCTTGCATCATGATTG
>JALSGR010000029.1 GCA_026982635.1 Methylothermaceae bacterium
ACCGAATTGCCCCGGTTGAGGGCTTCCCGGTCCAGGGCGCTGTCCGGCTTCACGTAGTGGGAAACGTCGGCGATGGCGACGATGAGGCGCCAGCCTTTCGGGGTGGGCCGGCAATAGACGGCATCGTCGAAATCGCGGGCGTCCTCCCCGTCGATGGTCACCAAGGGCAGCTTGCGCAGATCGACCCGCCCTTGTTTGTCCGCTTCCGGAACCGCCGGGCCGAAGCCGGCGGACTCCTCCACCACCTCGCGGGGCCACTCGTGGGGAATGTCGAAGGCTCGGATGGCCACCTCGATCTCCATTCCGGGCGCCATGTGCTCACCCAACACCTCGACGATGCGGCCGATGGGCTGGCGCCGCTTGCTGGGCTGCTCGACGATTTCGGCCACCACGATCTGACCGGGCCTGGCCCCGTCGAGATATTCCTCCGGAATCAGGATATCGTGGGTGATGCGCTTGTTGTCGGGTACCACGTAGGCCACCCCCCGCTCCACGAACAGCCGGCCGACGACACGCTCGTGGGCGCGCTCCAGGATCTCGACGACGCCGCCCTCCCTGCGGCCGCGCCGGTCGACGCCGGTGACACAGGCTACCACCCGGTCTCCGTGGAACACCTGGCGCATTTCCCGCGGCGACAGGAACAGGTCCTCCCCGCCCTCGTCCGGTTTGAGAAAGCCGAAGCCGTCGGGATGGGCGATCACCCGCCCGCTGATCAGGTCCCGGCGGTTGATGAGACAATAGCGGCCCTGCCGGTTGCGCAGCAGTTGACCGTCACGCTCCATCGCCCGGAGACGACGTTGCAGCGCCTCCAGGTCCACCGCTTCCGTCACCCCCAGCTCGTCGGCGATCTCCTCGAAGGAAAGGGGGGCCTTTTTGCTTTCCAGCAGAGCCAGGATCAGCTCCCGGCTGGGAATGGGGCGGCCATATTTCCGGGCCTCGCGTTCGGCGTAGGGATCGGGGATACGGAATCGCTGTTCCCTGACCGCATCGGAAGATTGGGCCGGCTTGGCTTTGCTCCGTCTTTGTTTCGACGGTTCCTTCCTGTTCTTGAGTGACGAGCGTTTAGTTTTGGTTTTCGGTTTCGGAGTCCGTGCCATCGATTTCCACGAAAGTCAGATAAAGTTGACATCTTAGCATCCGCAGGCTATCTTTTCCCCTTCTTCGCCGAGGTGGCGGAACTGGTAGACGCGCATGGTTCAGGTCCATGTGGGGGAAACCCCGTGGAGGTTCAAGTCCTCTCCTCGGCACCATTTCTTCTCTTATCTTTCCGCCTTTCCCAAGGATTCAGCGCAGCATGAATAAGCCCCGTTCGGTTTTCCGAGCGGGATCCGCCGTGCTGGTTCACGGCTTTCAAGCCACCTGGCGGCCCGAAATACGCTGTACCCCCGTACGAAGATACGAAGTCACCCTCTCCAGCAGCAAGGCGCAGCCGACGATCAGCACCATCGAGGCGGCAAAATCGAGCACCGGCCGGCCGGTCACCCCGTGCAGAAAAAGATAGGTGTGGATGAAGTAGATCTGAATGATACAGCCGGACAGGAGCAAGAATTTTCCGAAAAAGCGTTTGGGCAGCCGACCAGCAAGAACGCGACGATGCCGAACGAGGCGATCAGAATGAAGAAGTAATTCAGGCGGTTGAAGCCCAAACCCACATTCAGTCCCACCAGCAACGCGCACGCCAGAAACACCAGGGCGATTCCCCTCTTCGGACCGATGCCGATCCCGTACCTTCCCGCATAAGCGCCGAGCACGAACGCGAACGCCGTCAACCAAAGGCTGTGGCCGACCTCGACCCGATAATGCAAAACGCTCGCCGCCGTCAAACACACCAACAGAAACGCCAACGCCAGCGGACGGCGGCTATTGATCCGCGCAAGCAGCGGATATACCGCGTAGAAAATCAGCAGCAGGGTGAAAAACCACAACCCTGCACCAAACGGTGAAGGGTTCCCCAGGCCGAACCAGATGAGAAAACCGCTCAGGCCGAGCAGCGCTGGAATGGTCTGCCAGGATGACAGACCGCTTTCCCCCCGCACTAGAAAGAGCGCCAGCAAAAACGCATCGATGACGAGGAGGGGATACGACAAACGGACGATCTTCGCCTCCCAAAACCGCTTCAGGCTGAAGTCGGCTCGATATTTTCTCGACGTGAAATAACCCGACGAAAAGGCGAAGACGAACAACGCGAACGTGGTCGGAATCCACAGGATGCCGCCGAAATAATGTCCGGTCGCCACCATCAAGATGGACAAGACCTTCGCCAGGTTGAAGTTGTAACTCACATCGGCGTCTTTCATCCCATGACCCAACGGCAGCATCACGGGGCGAATTCCGCCAGTCGTATCAAGCGGAATTCACCCCGCGGAAGAAACGGCGGCTTACCGCCAGTGCGGATCTGCCTGCAAAACCTGTCAATCAGGTTCCGGGCATCAATCCCAACTGAGCGCCCCACCCGTCTGGTACTCCGTCACCCGGGTTTCGAAGAAGTTCTTTTCCTTGCGGAAGCCGATCTGTTCCTCCCACCAGGGCAGGCATTCGGCCTCCTGCTCACCGTACAACGGATTGAAGCCCATGTCGAGCAGGCGGCGGTTGGCGAGGTAACGGACGTGGCGCAGGTGCATGTCCAGGTCGTAGCCGAGCATGGGACGGACGGCGTATTCGGCGTAAGCCTGTTCCAGTTCCATGGCTTCGGCGATCAGGCGGTGAGCCGTCGCTTCGTCGAGACGGGTTTCGGGATGCTCCTGCCACAGGGCGTGGATCAGGGCGCGGCCGAAGGCGACGTGGCCGGATTCGTCGCGGGCGATGTACTGGAGCTGCTCGCCGGTGCGGACCATGAGGCGACGGCGCTGCATGGAGAAGATGGGGCAGAAGTTGGCCATGAACCAGATTCCCTCGAACACCATGTAGTAGAAGAACAGCCCCTGGACGTATTCGCCCAGATCGCCCCCCTGCCCTTGGAGGGCCCGGGTGCGGGCGTTGCTGTATTCGAACTTGGCGCGGATCTGGGGTACTTTCTGGTACAGCAGATAGATTTCGTCCTCGTCGAAGTTGAGAGACTCGATGATGTGCTGGTAGCTCATCGAATGGATGGTTTCCTGGTGCATCTGGGCGATGACGGCCATACCCACCTCGGGAGCGGTGATGCGTTCGTACACCGCCAGGGCCAGGTTGCGCTGGTGGAGAGCGTCGGCGGTGGTGAGGGTGGCGAAGGTGGTGAAGAAGGTGTGGCGTTCGTGGTCGTTGAGACGGCCGAGGGCCATCAGGTCCTCACCCATGCCGATCTCGGTGGGCAACCAGAAATTGCGCTGTGACTTGATGTAGGCGTCCCAAGCCCAGTGGTATTTGATGGGGGCGATGTTGGCGGTCAGGTCGCTGCCGCCGATGAGGCGCTTTTCCCCTTCCACCGCGCCCGCCGCCTCGCGGTCAGCGGCGACGGGGTGGAAATGGGCTTTGGCGGCCGGGGCGGCTTGCTTCTTCCGTTGGATGCTTTCGAGCGGATCGTCCCAATTCAGCATGGTCGTGTCTCCTCGTGACGGACGGTTATTGGCAGGCTTCACAGTCGGGGTCGAGAATCGAGCACACCTTGGGAGCCTCCGGCGCCGTTTGGGGGGCGGCGGTGTGGCGCTCGACCCGGGTCGCCCCCAGGGTGCGCAGATAATAGGTGGTCTTGAGGCCCTTGAGCCAGGCGAACTTGTACAGCGCGTCGAGCTTCTTGCCGGAAGGCTCGGCCAGGTACAGGTTGAGGGACTGGCTCTGGTCGAGCCATTTCTGCCGCCGTGAGGCGGCCTCCACCAACCAGCGCGGGTCGATTTCGAAAGCAGTAGCGTACAGGGCCTTGAGATCGTCGGGGACGCGGTCGATCTGCTGCACGCTGCCGTCGTAGTACTTGAGATCGGCGATCATCACCTCGTCCCACAATCCGCGGGCTTTGAGGTCGGCCACCAGGTAGGGGTTGACCACGGTGAACTCACCCGACAGATTGGACTTGACGTAGAGGTTCTGATAAGTGGGCTCGATGGACTGGGACACGCCGCAGATGTTGGAGATGGTCGCCGTCGGGGCGATGGCCAGGCAGTTGGAGTTGCGCATCCCCTGCTTGACCTTTTCCCGCAGGGCGTCCCAGTCGAGCCGGGTGGTGCGGTCCATGTCCAGGAAGTCGCCGCGGGCCTCGGCCAGCAAGTCGATGGAGTCGATGGGCAGAATGCCCTGGCTCCACAGGGACCCGTGGAAGCTGGCATAGGCGCCCCGCTCCCGGGCCAGATCGGCGGAGGCATCGATGGCGTGATAGCTGATCGCCTCCATGCTGCGGTCGGCGAATTCCACCGCTTCCTGGCTGGCATAGGGAATGCGCAGCTTGTAGAGGGCGTCCTGGAAGCCCATCAGCCCCAGCCCCACCGGCCGGTGGCGCAGGTTGGCGCGGCGGGCTTTGGAAACGCTGTAGTAGTTGATGTCGATGACATTGTCGAGCATGCGCATGGCGGTGCGCACCGTCCGGGCCAGCTTTTCCTCGTCGAGACCGTTCTCGGTCACGTGGGCGGCCAGGTTCACCGAGCCCAGGTTGCAGACGGCGATCTCCTCGTCGGAGGTGTTGAGGGTGATTTCGGTACAGAGGTTTGAACTATGAACCACCCCTACGTGCCGCTGGGGCGAACGCAGGTTGCACGGGTCCTTGAAGGTGATCCAGGGATGGCCGGTCTCGAACAGCATGGTGAGCATCTTGCGCCACAGCTGCACCGCCGGCACTTTCTTGAACAGCTTGATCTCGCCGCGGGCCGCTTTCTCTTCATAGGCCAGATAGGCTTCCTCGAAGTCCTTGCCGTACTTGTCGTGGAGGTCGGGCACCTCGTCGGGGGAGAACAGAGTCCATTCCCCTTCCTCGGCGACTCGCTTCATGAACAGATCCGGCACCCAGTTGGCGGTGTTCATGTCGTGGGTGCGGCGGCGCTCCTCACCGGTGTTCTTCCTCAGTTCCAGGAATTCCTCGATGTCCAGGTGCCAGGTTTCCAGATAGGCGCAGATGGCTCCCTTGCGTTTGCCGCCGTTATGGGCCAGAGCGGCGCTAGTCATGTAGGATTCGTCGCCTTCCACTTTGAGGTCGAAGACAAAAGGTACCGGATCCATTGGCTTCACCCTGCGTACCCGGGTGAACAGCCAATTGTTCCAGACTAGCCAGTTTTGTTTCCGAATCGGCTTGCACCCCACGAGATTGGCCAGCTTTTCCACCGCCGGGATGCGTAGGTCGTAAGCTTTGCAGATACCCTGAAAGCTGATTTCGGTGCCGTCGGCACGCTTACCCCGATGATCTTGGGGACGCTCGCGATACTGGCCTGCCGAGGGAATCCCTAAACGTAGCAATTGATAGCGCAATCCCTCCACCAAAGAAA
>JALSGR010000030.1 GCA_026982635.1 Methylothermaceae bacterium
GGGGCACCGCGCTGCGCACCGATAGGTTGCGGCGGTGGAAGACGTTGTTCCTGCGCCGCGAGGCGGTGACCGTCCCCATCTACCGGCGCCTGTTCGTCCTGCTCCAGATGCCGTCCGAGGACGACGGCCGGCCCGCCCCCATCTACATGAAGCTGTTCAAGGACATCCCCCATTCCGATCTGGAGACCATCTTTCCCAACACCAAGGTGAAGATGCGTCCGTTCGACAAGATCAAGCTGGCCGTGACCGGGGGCGGCGGCGCCGTCACCGGCATCGCCGGCGCCGTCGGCAAGCTGACCGCCGCCACCAATCCCACCGCCGCCGCCGGGGCCGTCGCCGCCCTGGGCGGGATCATCTGGAAGCAGGTGTCCTCGGTCCTGGTGCAGCGTACCCGTTACATGATGCGGCTGGCCCAGAATCTCTATTTCTACAACCTGGACAACAATCTGGGGGCACTGGCCTATCTGGTGGAACTGGCCAGCGCCGAGGAACACAAGGAGGCCCTGCTGGCCTACCACTGCCTGCTCGAACGGCCCGGTCTGACCGAGGCCGAACTGGATCGGGCCGTGGAAGCCCTGATCGCCGAAACGACCGGCGTCGTCATGGACTACGAAGTCCACGACGGCCTCGGGAAACTACGCCGGCTCGGCCTGCTGCGGGAAGCCGACGACGGCGCGTTGACCGTACCGCCCCCCGCCGAAGCCCTGGAAAAACTCGAGGAAGCATGGATCGCCCTGTTCCCCGCCTGATCCCGGACCGGTCGGGAAACCCCGGGCGATCGGGGCGGTCCCAAGCTCCGACCGACCACTAGACACGAAACCATGACGCAAAACGGGACGAAACCGACGCCCTGGGGCCGCCTGCTGCGCCTGCTGGCCGAAGACCGCCGCGATCTGTGGACCCTGGTCGTCTTCAACTTCCTCTCCGGCCTGTTGTATCTGGCCGTACCCCTCGGCGCCCAGGCCCTCATCAACACCATCGCCGCCGGCATCCTGTTACAGCCGCTGGTGGTTCTGGCGCTGCTGGTGTTCGCCGGCCTGTTCTTCGTGGCTTTCCTCAAACTGCTCCAGTACGGCCTCATCGAATTGCTCCAGCAACGCATCTTCGCCCGCATCGCCCTCCGGCTGGCGCAACACCTGCCCCGTATCGAACACGTCGCCCTGCGCGAGGATTACGCCCCGGAGATGGCCAACCGGTTCTTCGACACCATCACCATCCAGAAGACCTGGGCCAAACTGCTGACCGACGTGCCCGCCTCCATTCTGCAAATCTTCCTGGGGCTGATACTGATGGCCGTCTACAGCCCTTTCCTGCTCGGCTTCGATCTGCTGTTCGTCGCCGCGGTGACCACCATCGTATTGCTCGGCCGGGGCGGGATTCCCACCAGCCTGGAAGAATCCAAGTACAAATACCGCGTGGCCGAATGGCTCGAGGAGCTGGGCCGTTGTCACGTCAGCCTCAAGATGAACGATCTGCCGGATTTCTTCCTGCGCCGCCTCGACGATGAAGTGACGCGCTATCTGACGGCGCGGCGCAAACACTTCGCCGTGGTCATCCGCCAGATCTTCGGCAGTCATCTGCTCCAGGCCCTCGCCCTCACCGGCGTGCTCGGCGTCGGCGGCTGGTTGGTGATCCAGCGCCAGTTGACCTTGGGACAACTGGTGGCGGCGGAACTGGTGATCGTCATGCTGTTGGCCGCCATCGAAAAACTGGCCCTGGCGATCGACGATCTCTACGATCTGGTCACCAGCCTGGAGAAACTGGGCCACGTCACCGACCTGCCCGCCGAGTCCCACCAGGGCGTCCCCATTCCCGACAACCGCCGGGGGGCGCAGGTCGTCTGCGAACGGCTGGCGTTCCATTACGACCCGGCCCACCCCATTCTCGAGGCGGTCGATCTCACACTGGAACCGGGACGACGCACCGGCCTGGTGGGCCGCTCCGGCAGCGGCAAGACCACCCTGGCGCACCTGATCTGCGGCCTGCTGCCGCCGAGCCGCGGCCGCATCCGCATCGACGGCTTCGATATCCGCGAGGTCCATCTGGGCAGCCTGCGCCGCCACGTCGCCCTGGTCTCCAATCACAACGAGCTGTTCACCGGCACCATCGAGGAAAACATCCTGATGGGGCGGGACATTCCCCGGGAACGCCTCCACGAGGTCGTGGATCTGGTCGGACTTTCCCCTTTGTTGCTGCGCCAACCCAAAGGGCTGCACACCCCGCTGGTTTCCGAAGGCCTGAACCTGTCGCTGGGGGAACGCTTGCGTATCCTGCTGGCGCGGGCGATCGTCAAACGCCCCCGCCTGCTGATCCTGGACGAAGCCCTGTTCGGGCTCGACCCCCACACCAAGGCGGAAATCCTTTCCCACCTGGAAGATCCGAGCCATTCGTGGACCCTGCTCTACATCACCCACGACGACGACGTCATCCGTCGATGCGAAATCGTTCACGTCCTCGCCGAGGGGCGCATCGTCGAAAGCGGACCGCCCCACGTCCTCAGCCGGCGGGAGCAGGGGGTCTTTGCCCACCTTTACACCGACGAAACCGGAACGCCGATCGAAATCCCATGAGCGACACCGTCGATTCCCTCCATCTCGACCGTTTCCGATCCCTCGAGCGGGTGGACACGCCCCGGCGCTTCTTCTCCGTCGCCCGGGTTCTGATGCTGCTTCTGGCCGCCATCGTGCTCGCCCTGGTGGCGGTCCCCTGGCAGCAAAGCATTTCGGCCAACGGCCGGGTCACCTATCTGTCGCCGATGGACCGGCCGCGAGCGGTGGAAGCGCCGCTGACCGGCCACATCGAGAAATGGCACGTGATGGAAGGTCAGACGGTCAAGGCCGGCGACCTGTTGGTGGAGCTGACGGAAATCGACACCCGCTACCTGGACCAGCGCCTCCTCGAACGCCTCAAGGCGAAACGCCAGGCGCTGCTGGACAAACGCCGCGCCCTGGAAGAAGGCGCCGCCGCCCTGGAAAACCAGTTGCAAGCGCTTCGCCAACTGGCCCGTTACGCATCGCCGGCGGCCGAAGAGAAGATCCATCAGGCCAAAGCCAAACTGGCCGCCGCCCACCAGGCCCTCTACACCGCCCGCCAGAACGAGCGGCGTTTCCGCCAACTGTTCGAGGAGGGGCTGCGCTCGCAGCGGGACCTGGAACTGGTGCGCATGGCCCTGGCCAAAGCGGAGGCCGAAGTGGAAACCGCCCGCCGCCAGGTGGCGATCGCCCACCTCGAACGCCAGAAGATCATTGCCGAGAACCAGGCCAAGATCGAATCGGTCCGGGTGAAACTGGCCAGCCTGCGCCGGAGCATGGCGGAGGTGGATCACGAAATCCAAAGCCTGGACATCAAGATCGGCAACACCGCCGCCCGCATCGCCATGCGCCAGGTCCGCGCGCCGGTGGACGGCAAGGTGGTGCGGGTGTTGGCGCTGGGATCGGGCGAAACGGTCAAACAGGGAGATCCGCTGGTGATCATCGCCCCCAAGGGACAACATCAGGCGGTCGAGTTGTACGTCCGCGACCACGACGTGACCCTGCTGGCGCCGGGGCGGCCGGTACGCCTGCAGTTCGCCGGCTGGCCGGCGATCCAGTTCACCGGTTGGCCGTCGCTGGCCGTCGGCACCTTCGGCGGCCGGATCGCCGTGATCGACTCGGTGGACGACGGCAAACACCGCTACCGCGTCCTGGTGGTTCCCGACGAGGAAGCCATCCGCAGCGGCCGGGACGAGCCCTGGCCGACCTATCCTTACCTGCGTCCCGGCACCCGGGTCCAGGGCTGGATTCTGCTGGACACCGTGTCCCTGGGCTTCGAATTGTGGCGACGTTTCAACGCCTTCCCGCCGTTCGTGGAAGCACCGGCGCCGACGACGCCCCCCAAGGACGGGGGCAAACCATGAGTCCCCGTTACGCTTCCGCCTGGTTGCTGGTTCTCACCGTCGCCGCCGGACGATGCGCCGGCGAAGTGCTCACGCCCGACACCCTGATCGACCAGGTGCGGGCCCACCATCCGGTGATGCTGCAGGCCCGCTTGACGGCGGCCCGCGCCGAGGCCGAGCGGCTGGAAAAACAGGGCGCCTTCGACGCCCGGCTGAAGGGCGGGGTGCGCTATCGGCGCTACAACAGCTCCTCGGCCGTCGGGGCAGTGCAGAAGGTGCTGGAATCGAGCTTCAGCGTCGATTTCCTCAGCCGCTACGGCATCGGCGTGAGCACCGGCTTCAAGCGCGCCGCCGGCGACATCAAGACTCCCGTTTCCCCCACCGGCGAGGGCGGGGAATACTTTCTCGAGCTGACCATCCCCCTGTTGCGCAACCTCGGGGAAAACCCCAAGGCCGCCGCCGAGAGCCAGGCGTTTCTCAAAGAAGCGCTGGCCCGTCTGAAACTCCGGCGCACCGAATTGAAACTGTTGCAGGACGCCTTGAAGCATTACTGGACATGGGTCGGGGCCCGCCACAAACTGGCGGTCGAGGAACGGCTGCTGCAACTGGCGCGGGAGCGGCTGACGGCCATCGAGAACAAGATCCGCTCCGGCCTGTTGCCCCGCATCGACCGGGTGGAGGCCGACCGGGAGGTCCAGCGCCGCCTGGGACGGGTCCACAAAGCCCGACGGGGGCTGCAGAAGAGCGCCTACGCCCTGTCCCTGTTCCTGTGGCGCGAGGGCTTGCAGCCGGACGCGGTGCCGACCCCGGCGCAGGCCCCCTCCCCCATGCCCGTGCCCCGGCCTTTCCCCGCCGAGCGGGTGGAGAGCGGCAAGCTGACCGCCCTGACCCGCCGGCCGGAGTTGCGCGTCCTGAAACTGGCCCAGGACATCGCCGCCATCGACCGGGAACTGGCGCGCAACCAGTTGCTGCCGCGCCTCGACCTGGTATTGCGGCAAGGCTGGCAGACCGGCACCGACGCCATCGAAGGGCCGGTCATCAAAGCGGGCGTGCGACTGGAGCTGCCGGTGCTGCGCCGCGGCGCCAAGGGGCGGTTACGCCAGGCGCTGCTGGATCTGGCCAACCTGAACGCTCAGGAAAAACAGACGCTTCGCCGCATCCTCATCGAGATCCAGGACTGGGCCTCGGCGATCCAGGCCGCCTACGACCGTTACCTGGCCGCCCGGGACGAACTGCGCCTGGCCAGAGCGCTGGAGCGGGGAGAAAAGAAAGCCTTCGAGCTGGGGGACAGCACCTTGTTCCTGGTCAATCGGCGGGAGCGGGCCAGTGGCGAGGCAAACGTCAAGTTGATCGACGTGATGGTGGAATATCACCAGGCGGTGGCCGGTTTCCTGGCCGCCACCGCCGAGCTGGCCGAAGAGCCGCCGGCGGCGACTCAGAACGGCAAAAACGGCGAGCCGGTGC